>NZ_JBTGVG010000015.1:0-25384 GCF_054343455.1 Mycoplasma sp. 1012 | reverse complement strand
AAAATACAAATAGGTTATAAAAACACTGGTGCACTTTATATTTCATTTAAGGAAAATAACATTTTGTTTAATTACAAAATGTTTTTTATTTAATTCAGTTCAAATGAAATGGGCGTATAATACTACTTTTTGCAAAAAAGTCAAATAATTTATCTAGAAATAGCAAAAAATTGTAAAAAACAAGAATTTTATTATAAGAAATAGGGTTTTGTTATCAATTTCTTGCAAAAGAACTATAATAATTCAAATAGATTTTTAGATCTATTTTAAAAAACTTTAAATATAAAGGAGAAATTATGAAAAAAAGATTTAAATCATTTTTATTATTAGGTTTACCAACACTAACAACTGTTTTTGCAGTTGTTTCATGTTCTAATCCTGCTAAAACTACTAACGAAACTAATCAATCATTAGATTATACAACCTATGGAATTACTAAAGCAAACCAAGTAAAAGAAAGAGTATTAGAATTTCCTGCTGCAAGAGGAGAAAATAGAATGGATGAAAACGGAGTTTTCTCATTCCACTTACATAACACACCAGTACAAGGAGTTTCAGGTGAGTGAACAGCTTTTGCAACAGAAGTAAAATCATTAACTGATAACACTCTTGTAAAAGACATAAAAGGAAAACCAGTAGTTAAAAAAGCTATGGCGATGGCAAAAGAAGTAGATGCTTCCAAAGATTTTCCATTAGTATTTTCATGAACTGGTGACAATAAACTTACAGAAGGAAAATTCTATACATTCATTTTTTGAAAAAATGACGGCACAGAAAAAATAACTTTCAAAAATGATTTTATTAAAGACAATAAAGACATTTTCCCTGCAACTTCCATTAAAACAATTACTAATTTATCAATTGACTTTACTGTACCAGAATATGGAGTAACTAAACTTACAACAGGAACTGTAAAAGAAAGACAATTAGAATTTCCAGCAGTTAGAAGTGAAAACGTATTAGATGCAAATGGTATATTTACTTTTAAATTACATAACACACCAGTACAAGGTGTTAAAGGAGAATGATTAGCATTTGCAACAGAAGTAACTTCATTACATGACAATACTTTAGTAAAAGATGCTAATGGAAAACCAATAGTTAAAAAAGCTATGGCTATGGCAAAAGCTAATGCAGACGTAGTTAATGAAAATGCTTTAGAATTTTCATGAACTGGAGACAATAAACTAACAGAAGGAAAATTCTATACATTTATTTTCTTTGCGAAAGATGGGACTGAAAGAATAGTATTTAAACCAGAATTTGTAGTTGAAAGCAAAGATACATTTGAAGCAATAAAAGGAATCTCTACAAGAAAATCAAATTCAACAGAAACAATGCATTCAATGGATAAATCAAATATGATGATGAAAGATTCTAGCGATAAATCAACATCAAAACAAAATCCTAATACTTCAAATGATATGATGCATTCTGATTCTAATAGTATGGAAAAAAATAAAACAACATCAGATAATTCAATGATGAGTGGTGACCAACACCAAGATTCAACAAATGCACCACAACCAATGAAAAATTCATAATATTTATTATCTAAATTTTATGAATTAATTCATTTTTTTGTTTTAAAATAAGAGTTTTTATGCACTTTTTTACTTTTTTTCTTGAAAAATGTAAAAATAGTATTATAATTAATATGTAATAACCAAAAAGTTATTACAATATAGTAAATGCACATTATTAAAAAAATAAATCTAGAATACCCTTTTTAGGGTATTTTTTTAGCCCTATACATATAAAAAAGGAGAAAAATGAAAAAAAGTTTAAAATTATTATCTAATTTTAGCAACTTTAGAGCAATATTTATAATCAGTAATAGAAAAAACAAAATTAAAATAGATAATTTAGGTTAATATGGAACTATATGTTTTAATCCCTTTAGTTATTATCTTTTTTGTTGTTACTTTTTCAATATTGTTATTTGTATATCCTATTTTAATAAGAAAATATTGTGCTAAAATTAGAAAATTAATACAAGATAATTATTTTTCTCTTAAAACTTTAGTTACAAATAAAGAAAAAATAGAAAAAAATATTTACTTTAAATTTAATCGTTATAATACACGGTCATATATTGGATTACTTCCCCTTTGGTATTTTTTGTTTTTGATTATTTTTTCTGCAATTTTAAAGGTTTTAGAAGTTGAAGATAGTTTTTACTTTTCATTTACTTGAGAAGTTATATGAATATCATTTATAGTTATTTTTTCATTAACTTTGATTTTAGAAATTTTGATATTTATTTTTATTTATAGTTTAATACAATATACAAGAAGAATCGTTATCTTCAATGAAATAATTTTTACTAAAAAGAAAATTTTTAGAAAAGAATTCATTTTTATTGATGAATATGAAAAATTACCACAGAAAAAGCAAAATCCAAATTATTTAATATTTTTTAAAATGGATTTAAAAACAGAAAATTTTTATAGAGATTTCATCAAACATTTATCTAAACCAAAAACTATAAATGATTTTAAAGAAATTTTTAGTCAAATTGAAATTCAGTATAAATCAAGAAATGACAATTTTTATTTACCATTTATTGATGAAATTATTTATGATATACATTTTAAAAAAGATTTTCCAAATGTAAAAAAATTTCTAAAATGAGCTTCAAACCTAAAATAATTAAATATCTTAGATTTTCCCTAAGATATTTTTTATTTATGTGATAGAATAATTATGTATGGGGGTGTACTGGCTTCGACATATATAAGTAATATTAAAACTCAGTAGTGTAGTAGACTATAATTACTTCTAGGCTTTTCTAAATGGAAAAGAAAATAAAAAATCAGAAGTATCATTTAACATGTTAACTTCTGCAAATTCAAATCTAATTTTTGCTTAATTAAAAATTAGTTAAAAAATAAGATTTTCCTTTGATTTTATTTTTTAAGTTTTTTTAAAGGATATTTAGATGGATTTAACTAAAATCTAAAGAAATTTATAGTTAAATAAATTAGATTCTTTTTGTTAGTTTTAGACTAATTTATTATAAAAACTAAATAAACTGTAAACTTTTAATAAAGCTTATGTGTGGACCCGGGTTCAACTCCCGGCATCTCCACCATTTTTTATTTTTTTATTTCAAGCATTTTTTCATATTTAATGCTTGTATCATAATAAAAAGCATTGTTGTCTTCAGGATTATTACTATCACTAACTCTATAATAAATTGTATTTGTTTTTGAATCATAACTTAAAAAATGATAGTATTGTTTTTTATAACCGCAAGATAGGCTGTTTTCTTCATCATAATGAGATTTTCAACTGAAAATTTCATTAAAAGTTTTTTTAATTTTTAATTCATTCATAACAAAATCATTATAACACTTAAAAAATAAAAAAATTAAAAAATGAACTTTAAAAAGAAAAAAATCCATTTTTTTGAAGTTTTTTAATTTAAAGTATAAAAAATAGGACTAAATCCTATTTATATTTATGAATTTTATATAGTTTTTACTAATTTTTCTTTAGATAAATCAATTCCATCTGTTTTATTTCTTTGAATATGATAAATTTCAATAGGAACATTACTATTAGTATGAATTCCTTTTTTTTGCTCTCTTATAAAATGAACAATATCTTTTTCTATATCTTCCAGTGAATGTCCTTGAGCAATTACTTCTTTTGTAGATTTTAAAATGGCTTTATATTGATACATATTTACCTCTTTCTTTAATATCTATACAATAAAATTATAAAACTTTTTACAGTAATTTTTAAAAATAAAATTTAAAATAACTATATAAATATAAAAAAATAGATTTTTTTAATTTTTATATAAAAAACCATAATAAAAATCAAAAAATTTATTATAATTTAAAATAAATTATTACATACATATTTAATTCAATAAAATAAGGAGATAAAATGGCTGGACATTCAAAATGAGCTAACATTAAACATAGAAAAGGTGCTCAAGATGCAATAAGAGGAAAAATTTTTGCTAAATTTTCAAAAGAAATAATGGTTGCTGCAGCTAAAGGTGGTGGAGATATAGATACAAATCCAGCTTTAAGATTAGTAGTTTCTAAAGCAAGAGCAAAATCAATGCCTAAAGCAAATATTGAAAAGGCAATAGCAAAAGCAACAGGAGCTTCAAAAGAAGGGATTGATTTTAAAGAAGTTATTTATTCAGGAACTTTAGCTGGTGGTGTAACATTTTTAGTTATTTGTTTAACAGATAATATGAACCGTATTACAGCAAATATTCAAGCTCTGTTTAAAAAAGCAGGAGGGCAAGTAGGAAAACAAGGTTCTATTCCTTATGTTTTTGATCAAAAAGGTGTTTTAGAAATTGAAAAAAATCTTGCAAATGAAGAAGAATTGATGTTATTTGCCTTAGAAAATGGAGCAGAAGACTTTAAATCAGAAAATGAATATTATGAAATTTATTGTGAACCATCAAATTTTTTAAGCTTAAAAACAGCATTAGATAAACAATATAATTTTGAATATAAAACTGCGGAAGTAACTTATATTCCAAATCAAGAAGTTCAATTAGATGAAGAAAAAACAAAAAAATTATTAGAACATATTGAAAAATTTGAAGACGATGATGATATTCAAGAAGTATTTCATAATATGGATTTATCTGTTCTTTCTGAAGAAGAGTAAAAATGAAATCAATATCTAATAAAAAAACAAGAAAGCAATATAGAATTGAGTTAATTTCTGTAATTTATTCTTATGAGTTACAAGATCTTGTAATTGAAAGTAATCGAATTTTTGAGAGTAAAGATTTAAATAAGCAACAAATACAAACATTAGAATTAATAGAAAAACAGTATTTTTTCCACAAAAAAATTATTAGTTCATTTTTTAAAGAAAATGTATTATGAAATAATGTAAAACCTTTAATTAGAGCAATTTTATTGATGGGTGCTTTTGAATTAATGTATTTGGATAAAAGAATAGTAATTAATGAATTCGTAGAAATAACAAAGGATTTTACTTTAGAAGAAGATACAGATTATAAATTTGTGAATGCTATTTTAGATAAAGTAAGTAAAGAATATGAAAAACAATTTAAAATTGAAAAAAATTAATTCTTTAATTAAAAAAAATAATTATGAAAAAGATTATAAATACATTTTTAGTAATAAAAAAATGTATTTTTTAATTACAAAGTTAGCTTTAACATTTAATTTAAAAATCGATATAAAAGAGATTTATGAACAAGAAATTTCATTGATTAAAAACTTTAATTCAGAGTCTTTTATATGGATATCAGAACAAATACTTAATACAGATGAAGTTTTATGTAAAATAGATAATAAAAAAATTTCTACTTATTTGTCTAATTTCCTTTATTTTCGTGTAAAAATAGATCACAATAATATTTTTGAGTTTGAAAAAGAAAGTAGAAAAAAATTTAATTTTTTTGCAAATGAATTGATGGAATCAACTTGTAATTTTAACTATTATATAACTAAAATTTTAGAGGTAGCAAAATAAAAATGTCTAAATTAACTCTTTTACAAATTTTAGAGCAAAAAAATCTTAAAAACGTTGAAACTCTTATTAGGATGGGTAAAGTCAAAGTTAATGGTGAAATTATTTTTATTCCAAGTACTAAAATTTCTTTTGAAAAAGATAAAGTTGAAGTTTTTGAAGAAAAAAAAGAATGAGTTTCTAGAGGGGCTTATAAATTATTAGAAGCAATTAAACTTTTTAATTTAAATTTTCAAGATAAAACAGTTTTAGATATAGGTTCTTCAACCGGCGGATTTACAGAAGTTAGTTTAAAATATGGTGCAAAAAAAGTTTATGCATTAGATTCTGGAACAAACCAACTAGACTATTCATTAAGAACAAATACAAAGGTAATTCCTTTAGAAAAGACAAATTTAAAGTCAATTTCATTTGAACTTTTTAAAGAAAAAATGGATATCATAGTTTGTGATGTTTCTTTTATAAGTTTAAAAGAAGTGTTTAAGGTAATAAAAGAAATCGTTACATTAAATACAGATATTATGTTATTGATAAAACCACAATTTGAAGCAAGTAGTAAATATGTAGAAAAAGGTGGTTATGTCGATGAAAAGCATCATCAATTTTTAATAAATAGAGTTGTTGAACATGGAAAAGATAACGGTTTTAAACTTATAAAAATTTCCAAATCTCCAATTTTAGGCAATAAATCTAAAAATATAGAATATGTAACTTTATTTAAAAGGAGTGAATATGAATAACTACAAAAAATTATTTCCTATGTTATCAAAAATAACATATTTTGATAATGCAGCTTTGTCTCAAAAACCTTTATCAGTAATAGAAGCGGGTGTAGATTTTTACTCAAATTACTCAATAAGCACTAGAACATCAGATTCAAAAATAGGAATCCAGGTGTTAAAAAAAGTGGAAACTGTTAGAAAAAAAATCGCCAAACTCATAGATGCTAAAAAATATGAAATTATTTTTACTTCAGGAACAACTGAATCGATTAATGTATTTGCTTTAATGTCTAAACAATTTTTAAAAGCAAATGATGAAATTCTTTTATCATTTTATAATCACTCTTCTAATATAGTTCCATGAATTGAAATAGCTAAAGAGTTAAATTTAAAAGTAAAATATTCAAAAAACCTTTTAGAAGATATTAATAAAAATACTAAAATTATTTGCTATTCTCAAGTTACAAATAACATAAACCAAAATTTTAATTCTACTGAAATTTATAAAAAAGCAAAAGAAGTAAAAGCAATAGTGTTCAATGATGCTGCTCAAGCAATTGCTCATGACAAAGTTTCTTTTAAAAATTCAGATATAGTAGTTTTTAGTGCAAATAAAATGTATGGACCTACAGGTTTAGGAGTTTTAGCAATAAAAAGTAAAATTTTAAATAAAATTAACCCTGTTATTTTTGGTGGTGGAGCAGTTGAAAAAATAGATAAATCTAATAATTGAACTCGAAAAAGCGGAATTAGTGCTTTTGAACCAGGAACTATGAATTTAGCGGCAATTTGACAATTAGATAAAGCAATTGATTTAATTAACGAAGTTTCAATTGAAAAAATTCATAATTTAAATTTAGAAGTAGCTAATTATTTATATGACCAATTATCAACAATTGAAGGTATAAATATATCATCTAAAAGGGGTGATTTTATAACTTTATTTAACATAAAACAATATGCACCACAAGATATAGCTTCTTATTTAGGTCATAAAGATATATATGTTAGAAGCGGAAATTTTTGTTCAAAACTTCTTTCTGAAGTAGAAAATGAAAATAATTATGTAAGAATTTCTGTAGCTTTTTATAATGATAAAACAGATGTAGATAAATTAGTACAAGCACTAAAAGAAGGAGGAGACTTTTTAAGTTTTATATAAAATGGACGCAAATCAAAAAAGAAAATTAATAATGGATCATTACTCTAATGCAAAAAATAAAGTTGCAGAATTACCAAACTGAAATAATAATTATTTACATAGTTCTAATTGTGTTGATGAAATTTGATTAGCACTTAATTTACAAGAAAATACAGTAATAGATGCTAAATTTAAAGGTATAGGCTGTGCAGTTTTTTTATCTTCAGCAGATATTTTTCTTGACATTATAAAAAACAAAACAATTATAGAAATTAAAGAAATCATCGAAATTTATAAAAGTTTAATAAATCAAAAGAAAAATGTTGATAATTTAGAAAAAATAGGAAATTTAGTGGCGTTTAATGATGTTAAAACTCACTTAAATAGGCTAGAATGTGCTTCAATGATTTATAAAGTAGTGCTAGATAATATTGAATCATGAGTAAATAAAGGAAAATAAACAAAAGAAAGAAACTTAATTTAACTTCTTTCTTTTTATATTGAAAAAATTTGGTAAAATTTAATATATAAAATTTAAAAAATAAAAAAGCACTATAATGAATTCATTTGGGTGTGCTTGAGAAAAGTGCCAAATGTTCGAAATTATAGGAAGAATAACAAATAAAAAGAGGAAAAAATGTCAGAAAAAAAAGAAATGCATCACAATGCAAAAGAAACACATTCTCAATCAAATGAAAGAGAAATTGTTTCAAAACAAAAATTATTAGAAGCTGGAACTTATTTTGGTCACAAAGCTTCACAATGAAATCCTAAAATGAAACCATACATTCATACAAAAAAATTAGGAACACATATTATTGATATCTTAAAAACTCAAAGAGCTTTAGAATTTGCTTACAAATTAGTTTATAAAGCAGCACAAAAAGGAGCTTCATTTATTTTTGTTGGAACAAAAAGACAAGCTAAAAAAGCAGTTGAAGAGCAAGCTTTAAGAACAAATTCAATTTATGTTTCTGAAAGATGATTAGGTGGAACTATTACAAATAATAGAACTATTTTTTCAAGAGTTAGACAAATGGAAGACTTAGAAAAATTAGCAGAAACTAACTTTGAAGGTTACACTAAAAAAGAAGGAGTTTTAAAAACTAAAGAACTTCAAAAATTACACAAAAATCTTCAAGGGATTAGGGAGATGAAAAGACTTCCAGATGTAATGATTATTGCTGATCCTAAAAATGATTTAATTGCTATTAAAGAAGCAAAAAGAAAAGGAATTAAAGTTATTGGTATTTTAGATACAGACGCAGATCCAGAATGAGTAGATTTTGGAATTCCTGCAAACGACGATTCTGTAAAATCAATTACATTAATTTTAACAATTTTAGCAGATGCTATTGTTGCTGCTAAAAATGGAAAACAATTATTTGCATATCAAGAAGATGAAAAAGTTATTTTACCTGAAGATCCAGAAAAAGAAAAAAGAGAATTTCAAAGAAGAAATAACTTCAAAGAAAATGCAAATAAAGTAGAAAAAGTTGAAAAGGAGTAAATAATGGAAAAAGTTAATACAATGGCTCTTATAAAAGAGTTAAGAGAAAGAACAGATGCTCCTATGGTGGATTGTAAAAAAGCTTTAGAAGCTTCAAGTTGAAGTGTTGAAAAAGCAATTTTATGATTACAAGAAAACGGAAAAGCTAAAGCAGCTAAAAAAGCAGGAAGAATTGCTGCAGAAGGTTTAGTATCAGTAGCAACAAATGGAAAAGCTGCTGTAGTTTTTGAAGTAAATTCAGAAACAGACTTTGTTGCACAAAATAAGCAATTTATTGATTTAGTTAATAAAATAGGTCAAGTGCTTTTAAAAGGGGATTTTTCTTCTAATGAAGAAGCAACTCATTTAAAAGATGAAAACGGAAAAACAATTGAAGAGTTATGTGTTGATGCAACTGCAACAATTGGTGAAAAAATTGCTTTTAGAAGAGCTAAAAAATTATCTGCATCTGAATCACAAAGAATTGGTTCATACATTCATACAAACGGAAGAGTTGCATCATTAGTTTTAATTAACGGAGAAAATGAAGAAGCTGCTAAAAATGTTTCAATGCACGTTGCTGCTATGAATCCAGAGTATGCTCTTGTTTCACAAGTTCCAAGTTCTGAAGTTGATAAATTAACTAAAGAATTTACTTTAGAAATTGAAAATGATCCAAAAAATTCTAAAAAACCAGAGAACATTAAACAAATGATGATTAATGGTAAAGTTGAAAAAGAACTTGCTAAAATTGTTTTAGAATTACAAGAATTTGTAATGGACAGCAGTTTTAAAGTTAAATCATATTTAGATTCTAAAAAATCTTCTTTACTAGAAATAGTTCGTTTTGAAGTTGGGGAAGGTATTGAAAAACAAGAAACTGATTTTGCTGCTGAAGTAGCTGCACAAGTAGCTGAAGCAACAAAAAAATAATATTTTAAAAAATTAGGACAAAAATATTTCCTAATTTTTTATTAATAAATTTAAAAAAAGGATTTTATAAATAAAATGGAAATTGACAAAAGAATAAAAAAAGTGTTATACACAAGAGAACATCTTGAAAAAACAATAAAGGAATTAGCTAACTGAGTTAATGAAACATATAAAGAGTCCAAGGATTTAGTTATTATAGGTTTACTAAAAGGTTCATTACCTTTTCTTGCTCAATTAATTAAAGATATAAAAGTTGATCATATTATTGATTTTATGACTTTATCTTCATATGCAGGTGGGCAACAATCAACTGGATCTGTAAAAATAATTATGGATTTAGCTCATGATATTGTTGGGAAAGATGTTCTAATTACAGAAGATATCATTGATTCAGGGATAACAATTGAAAAAGTTGTGGAATTATTAAAAGCTAAAAAACCAAAAAGTTTAAGAGTTTTAACTTTATTGAATAAACCAAGCGGAAGACAAACAAATTATAATCCAGATAAATTTGGTATTGAAGTTCCTAATGAATTTTTAGTTGGTTTTGGGTTGGATGTAAAGGAAAAAATGAGAAATTTACCATATATTGGAGTTTTTGATGAAAAAAGTTTTGATGATATGTAAATATTCTTATATAATTAAATAATATGAAAAAAATAGTAATTGTTGAGTCACCAAATAAAATTAAAACAATTCAAAAATATTTAGGAACTGATTATCAAGTTATGGCTTGTAATGGACATATTTTTGAAATGAAAACAAGCGGTATTTACGGTTTAGGAATCGATTTTGAAAATTGAGAACCTATTTATAAAGAAGATATAAAGAAAAAAACTATTATTAAAGAATTGAAAAAAGCTGCAAAAGAATCTGATGAAGTTTTAATTGCAACTGACCCGGATCGTGAAGGAGAAGCGATTGGATATAATTTAGTTGAAGCATTGAATATTGAAAATAAATATCAAAGAATTAAATATAATGAAATCACAGAAGAAGCTATAAAAAACGCTATTAATAAACCTTTAATGATTGATCAAAATTTAATTAATTCACAAAAATCAAGAAGAATGCTCGATAGAATAATTGGTTTTAGATTATCCAACTTATTAACAAGAAAAATTCAAAATGCAAGAACAAATCCTTCAGCAGGGAGAGTTCAATCGATTGCACTTAAATTAGTTGTAGATCGTGAAGAAGAAATCAAAAAATTTATTCCAACTAAATACCACACAATAAAAGCAACATCAGATAATAATTTAGAGTTTAGTTTCTTTTATAAGGACAAGAAAGAATTTGAAAATTCTGAATGAATTAGTAATTTTAACATTAATAAAATAATGTCAGAATTAAAAGGTGATTTAGTTGTTAAAAATATAAAAATAACAAGAAAAGCAGATGCTAAAATTACACCTTTAAAACAATCTACTTTGTTTAAAAAAGCAGGTATGTCTTCTAAGTTAGTAACAAAAGTTTTACAAGAACTTTATGAAGGTATTGATGAAAGTGGTGGATTAATTTCTTATCCAAGAACAGATTCAACTAGATTAAGTCAAACATTTATAAATAACGCTAAAAGTTATGTAGAGAAAAAATACGGAAAAAACTATGTTTCTAATACTGTAAAAGGGATTTCTGGAGATCAAGATGCCCACGAAGCCATTAGACCTACAGATTGAACATTAACACCTGATATGGCTAAAGTTAAATTTAATTTAAATGATTCACAATATAAAATTTATAATTTAATTTATAACATTTCTTTACAAGCTGTTATGGAAACACCTATTAGAGAAATCGTTCGTTATGAATTCGAAAATAACGGACACTGATTTAAATTAAGTTCTTCCAAAGTAGTTTTTGATGGATATTTTTCTTTAATAGGTCGTGATAAAGATGATTTTATCCCTGATTTTAAGAAAGGTGAAATTGTAAAAGTTAACGAATACATTCCTTCTGAAAATCAAACAAACCCACCAAGCAGATATAATGAAGGTTCTTTAATTGAAGCTATGGATGAAATTAAAGTAGGAAGACCATCCACCTTTTCATCAACAGTTTCTGTTTTAAAAGATAGATTTTATGTTGAATCTAAAAATAATGCATTAATACCTACGGATTTTGGTTATGCTGCTTTAGAAGTTTTAAAAGATTCAGTTCCTAAAATTATTCAAGAAAAATACACTTCTTCTATTGAAGAAGAATTAAATGAAATTGCAGAAGGTAAAGAAGATTACAAATCTTTTATGAATACTTTCTGAAATGATTTTCAAGAAAAAATGGCTGATTCAGAACAAAATAATAAAAAAGTGCAAATTCCACTGGAATATACAGGGGAAAATTGTCCTGAGAATGAAGCACCTTTAATTTATCGTTATAATAAGAAAAACGGTCAAAGATTTATTGGATGTTCTTCATTTCCTGAATGTAAATTTATGAAACCTGATCCAGACGCTAAAAAGGTTTTTAGACGTAAAAAATAAACAAAAACACAGAATTTTTCTGTGTTTTATATTTTTGTTTTTTGAAATTTATATTTATGTTTAGTAATTTGACTAAATAAACTCTTATAAAATGCTTCGTTTATTATAACTCCAAAATATAACAAGTATGAAATATATAAACAAAATGTAGAAAGATATAAAAAAGTAGCTAATGTTCCAAACTTATCATAATTAATAAATTTTGCTGATGCTAGAAAACCAAAAATAATTGAAAATAAAGTTGAAGATAATGCACTAATAAAAGTTCCTGGCAAAATTTGTTTAAAGCTAATTTTAAATACAGGGCTTATTTTTAAAGTAATTAATCATGTAATATAAAAAAACATAAATAAAAATATAATTGAAATTAAATAAAAAGACAAATCATATAATCAAATTTCTTCAATTTTACTTTTTAATGAAATAAAAATTAAAGAAGAAACACTTAAAAATAAAGATAAAATTGTTGAAATTATTATTACAATTAATATTCCTTTTAAACGATTTAAAAAGATATTTCCCGTATTTTTGTGATTATAAATAACAGATTGACTAGATATAAATTTTGCATAACCTGATGACGCAATTCAAAGCGATGAAATTAATAATAAAATAAAAGTAGTTGTTTCTCAAGTTGTGCTTGAAAAAATATTAAGTGTTTTTGGAATTGAATTATTAATTCCTGGAATATAACGATTTAAAATTTGTTCTAATAAAAAATCTTTGAGATTTTCTAAATTATTTGAAAATCAACCAAAATTAATAGAAGAAATAATTGAAAAACTAATAATAAGAATAGGTATAAAGGAAACAAAAAGATAAAAAGCAAATCCAGGTGGTAAAAAAGCAAATTCCACAGAAGCTAACTTATTAATACTTCTAGACACTAGAGTTTTAACTTCATCTTTTCTAGTTTTTCAAGTTTTAGGTCTTATAGATATTTTTAATATTATTAAAATAAAGAAATTTAAAAGTCTTTTTATCAAAAATTTATTTTTCTTTTTTATTAATTTGTCTTTAAATCAATTATTGTTTTTCATTGCTAAATTATACTATTTAGTCTTATAAATTTATGAAAAATTGCTCTTTTTTCCTAAATTAGTTTTTTTTATTATTTTTTATTAAAAAAAAGAAAATTTAAATGGAGGGAAAAATGAATAATATATTAATTTATTTTGCAATAAAATACTCAGGAAATTTTATGGAAATTTATAATGCTTTAAAAACATTAGAAAAAGTACCAGAAGAAGAACTGGAAAAAATAGATGATTTGGTCAAAAGTAAAGAAATAAAAGCAATTACTATAATGGATGAAGAATATCCTGAATCTTTTAAAATATTAACAAATCCACCTTTTGTTATATTTTATGAAGGAAATATAGAACTTTTAAAAAGAGAATGAAAAATGACTTTAACAGGTGATTTTCATAATGAAAAAATAGATGAATTTCTTAATCAATCATTACCAGAGGTTATAAAAAGACATACATTAGTAACTTGTTATTATAAAAACTTAGACATGAAAATCAATGATTTTTATAAACTAAAACAAGGTGAAACTATTTATATTTCAGCAAATGGGTTAAATAATCCTTATTTTGCCAACAAAGTGGATTTGGATGAAAAGACTTTAATTATTTCTGAATATCCAAATAATGTCAATATTTCAAAAAATAAATTGAGAAACAGAAATAGACTGGTTGCAGCATTGAGTGATGCACTTATAATTTATTCTTCAAAAACTAAAAGTGGAATAATGAATTTGGTTAGCAATTTTCTTAATGTCGGAAAAGAAGTTTACTGTTTTCCTGGTGACTTTAGCGAAGAAGATGGAAACTCTAGTTTAATAAAACAAGGGGCTAATTTAATAACTTCTGTAAAGGATGTCTATGAATTTAAGGAGAAAGAATGTTAAAGTTATTTGCTAGCGATAGTGGTGAAGTAATAATTAACGAAATTGCTGAAAAAACAAGTTCAATTGGTTATATTGTTTTATCTGCATTTGCAGGACTTGTAGGTTTTTTATTGATGATTGCAGCGATTTATACTGGTATAAAAATCGTTTATTCTATTGGTGAAAAAAGAAAAGCTAATATTGTACATTTTTTTATAATTTTAGTTATTTTTGTAGTTATAATCATAATTTTCGCTATTGGTGTAAATTTTGCAGTTGATATAAGTAAAAAAGCAGCTTCTGGAATATCATAATGCTAGATATAGTTGATAGAATTTTTTATTCTATTTTTTCATTTTTTTGGTTTGTTTTCATAACAATACCTTTTAAATTTTTATCTGTAATTACACAAGTTTTTAATTTTTTAAGCACGCCTTTAATTAATCTTTTATTTTTTGGCAAAGCTGCAGAGCAATTAAAGTATAGTGAGATTAAAATACCTATTGTTTTTAGTGCTTTTTTGATAATTAACAGCATTGTATTTATAGGAATTTTTATATCTGTTATTATTAAATTGTCATTCTCAAAGAAAAACGATAAAAATGTGAAAATTCTTAATCTTTTTAAGAATATAATACCTTCAATTTTATTAGTTTTTCTTATTCCACTTTTAAGTTTTATTGTTATTAATATATTTAATAGTATATTTAATATTTTGATTATAAGTTTTAATAGTAAAACTAATATAGCTAACAATATATTTTTAGCACTAAAACCAGAAGATATACAGGAAAGCATTTGAACAAAATTGACAAATAATAATTCTTATTCAGTTATTGATTTTGAAACTTATAAAAATCTTTCTGTTTCATCTTCACAATTGCTATTTTTTCCTGCAATAGTAGGTATTTCGTTAATAATTATTTTTATAAAAAGTGGTATAAATTTAGCTAATAAAACATTTCAATATTTCTTTTTATTTTTAATTTCTCCGTTTATCTTTTCAACAATTTTAATGGATGAAGGTAAGAAATTTTTATATTGAAAAAGAAGTTTCTTTTCAAAACTTATTTCTATTTTTGTTTATTTAGTGATTCTGAATATTTTTTCTTTTTATGCTATTTCTATAAATTCATGAATAACTGAAGTTAATAGTTTAAATTATTTTAGCAAAATGTTTATTTTAACTATTTTGTTAATAGGAGGTGCTATTTCTTGTAATAAGTTTTTAAAATATATTTCAATTTTAACAAATCAAGAATATAAAATAAAAGAAAATATAAAGGAAACTAATAGTGTTTTAAAAGAAATCAAAAATTTTATAAAAAATAAAGAAATAATTAAAAGTCAAAATGCAAATCTTAAAAATAATAAAACAGAGTTAACTAAATTTATTTCCATTGAAGAACTAAATTCAAAAAAAATATCTCTACAATTAGATGATATACATTTGAATAAAACATATAACGATATAACCACTAATTTGAAAGGAAAAAATGCTTCAACCTAAAAGTATCAAAAAAAATAAAATATTGATAGCAAGAAATTTTTATTTATCTGATTTAATATTTCTTTTTTCTGAAATTATAATTTCTTTTTTTATAGGTTGATATTCTGTTCCAGATATTTTAAAATATAAAAAAATAATTTCAATTTCTATTATTTTTGTTTTATCATTGCTTTTTGCTTCTTTATTAATTTATATTCCATCACATAATGCAAGAATTTGAGTTATTCTATGAAGAATTATAATGTTTTGGACAGAAAATAAGAATTTTAGTAAAAGTTCTAAAAAAACAAACACAAATTTTTTTGTAAATTTAGATGATATAAATGATGATGGTCAAATTAAACTTAAAAATTTAATAGAAAATAAATATAAGTTTATATCAGTCATAAAATTTGATGGTTTGAATATTTGAACAAGAAACACTGAAGAAAAGAAATATTTTTTAGATCAGTTTGTTAGTTTTTTTAACACAAGAGAAGAAAAAATTTCTTTTTTAAAAGCAAGAAAAAATATAAATTTTTCTATAAATATTGATGAAGAAAAAGATTTTAAATTTGTAAATCAAGAAGTAAATTCATATATTGATAATTGTAAAGAAGATATAAAAAACCTTCAGAATTTTGAATTTGAAGATGAATATTTTCTTATTATATTTTCTTCAAAAAAAGAAAGTATAAATGAAGAATTAAAATATATTAAAGACTTTTTTGATAAACAAGAAATATCTAATAATACACTAAATAAAGAAAATGTTATAAAATTTTTATTTTCTTTTTTTAATCCTTTTGAAAATCTTTTAAATGATTTTTATGAAATTAATAGTAAAGAAAAATTAATTGATTTGTTAAAACCTAAAAAATTAGTTTTTAAGAAAAATCATTTTTCTGTTAACTCTTTTCAAGGTAAAATTAGCACCATTAATGATTTAGCATTAAATTTAAATGTAGGATGAGCTGAAACATTTTTCAATTCTAATAATTCTTGAATTATTTGACATTTATCACCTATAGCTTCCGAAGATTATGAAAAAATAATAAACGCTGCTAATAATAAAGTGCTTACCAGTATGGCATTTAATAAAAAATCTCAATATAGAAGCAAAAAAGAGTTAAAAAATATTGAAGCACTTGATGAATTATCTTATCTTTTAAATGTGGAAAATTATAAGTTATTTAAGACATCAATGCTTTTTTTAAATATTAATAAAAATTTAAGTGAATTAAAAAATGATGTAAATTTAGTTTTAAATAATTCAATAAAAAAGGAGAAATCAATAATGAATAAATTAAATTTTAGACAAATAGATGCATATAAAACCTTTTCTTTTTTAAATAATGATCAATTAAAAGAAAATATAGAAATGGTTTCAAGAAATATTGCTTATGCTTGACCGTTTACATTTGAAAAAAATATTGATAAAAATTCGTTTCTACTTGGAAAAAATAAAAAGCAATCTATAATTTGAGATATTTGAAAAAGAAATTTTAATCATACAAATTCAAATTGTATTTTTTTCGGTACTTCTGGTAGTGGTAAAACTACTACAATAAAAAAGATTATTTTAGATAATTATCTCAAAAATAATAGTTCAGTTATAATAATTGATCCACAAAGAGAATATCAAAATTTTAAAAATATGTTTCCCATTAGTTGACTTGATTTAGGTACAGGAAAAACAACTATAAATCCTTTACAAATGTTTGTTATAGATTATAAAAATATAGAAAGATCTATAACAAATCAAATAGTATTTTTTATAAATTGAATTAAAATATTATATCCAAATTTAACAGAAGAAAAAGAATACATACTTATAAAAGCGTTAAAAGAAATTTATAATAATTTAAATTTAAAAGATGATATAGTGAATTTCCCTATAATTAGTGATTTAATAATTAAAGTTAAGGAAATAAATTTTGATAAAAATTATAAAGAAATATATGAAAAAGAAAGGATAAAATTGCTAGAATGATTAAAAATTAATTTTGAAAATAGTGGAATTTATTCATCTAATTATAATGGTAAAACTAATTTGGATTTAAATTCAGATTTTATTATTATAGATGTAAAGACATTTACAGAAAATTCTACAAAAGAAAATTCCAATGCTTTTTTCTTTATGATTTTAAATTTAATTCAAACAAAAATAAACGATAATTTTTATAAAAATAAAAGAAAAAGTTTAGTTATTTTTGATGAAGTTCATAAATTTTTAGACCACAAAAACTTGCAAACATTAGACTTTATTTTTGATACTGCTAAAACCATAAGAAAATTTAAAGGTTCACTTATTTTATCTACACAAAATCCATCTGACTTTTCATTAAATGAAAATATGAGAAATAAAACTAATGGAATCTTAAAAAATATTCAATATAAATTCTTATTCAATTTACCTGGTGACGATATAAAAATAATTAATTCTTTATTTAATCCTTTTTCAAAAAATGAAAATTTTAATTTAATAAATGAATTTGATACTAACTTCTTATTAAATGCAAGAAAAGGAGAATCTTTACTTGTATCTTCTTTGAAAAAGAAAGTATATTTTAGAGTTTATTATAACGAAATAGAGAAAAATATGCTAATTAATATGGAGAATAATGAAAATTAATAATTTTTTATTAACAACTGTTCCGTTTATACCTTTTATGATGTCATCAATGGAATTGAATGAACAAAACATTAGGGATAATTCAAAAACTAATCATAATTTTAATGAAAGATTTGTAACTGAATTTGAGTTTTCACCTAATTTAAGAGATTTATTAACTTATAGTGAATGAATAAGATCTTTCAATGAAATAAATTCAAATAAAAAACCATTTACTGTTTTTTATGATAGTTATAATTGAAATAGAAAATATGCTCAACATGAATACACAAATAAAAAAGGTGGTTTTGGATTATGAAGTTGAGTAAATTACTTAAATCCCAAATGATATGGAGCTAATATAAATATAGCTTCTGGTTTAGAAGGGTGAACATATCAAAATTTTAATTTTCAAAGAACGGAATTTATAGGATCTAAATTAGCTCCAAATGGTTTAAATCATGATGATGGTTCTTTTGCAATTCACAATTCTTATATTAGATATAATATTTTAAATAATCAACATAAACAGTTATATTTTTACTTTGGATTAGATAAGCAAAATGAAAATTTTCCTGATTTACAATTTTCTACAAGTGGTTCTAATGGTTTGAATATCAGTAAGTATGTTTTTGGCAAGTTAAATGAAAAAGTTGACGAATATAAAGAACGTTTTTCAACAAATAATAAAGAAATAAAAAGTTTTTTTATGGATAATTTAAAAGTAGAATTACAATTTTATTTAACCAATGGACAATTTAATGGCAATAATATAGATAATATTCATGTTAGATTAACAAATTTTAAAGTTAAATTATCTTTTAATTTTCACATTAATTATGATTTATTGAATGTAGACCATTATGAAACTTTAAAAAGTTTAAATATTATAAAAAATAGATTTTTTTCTAATTTTTTAACTAATAATTACTTAGAAATTAATACAGATACAGGTGCATCTAATGGTCTTTATACAGAAAAAAGAAGTAGTTCATTAAAAACAAATATTGAGTATTTAGAAGAAAAAATTAGAAAATTTAAAAGTAGTTATAATGATGTAAAGTTTGCAAACGATATCAATCTTCAATATAGAACAGTTAGAAAATCAAATATAGAAACTATCAATTTTTCTTTAAAATATAGAAATAAAATTACAAATTCAGAAAATATATTGAATTTAACTGAAAATACAACAATAAAATATAAAGAAACTGAAATTTTTAGAAGTCAACTTATGAAAGATAGATTAGTTATAGTTCCTGGTAAATATTTAGATATAACTAATTATAATTCATTAGAGTTGATAAATGATTCAAGAACTAGAAAAGCAAATGATAAAAATATAACAGAAACTTATGGTGGTCATTGAGTTTATAACACTCCAGTTAAAATAAATTTTAAGACTTTACCACAGGAAAATGAAATTCTTTACATTAATGATAGAAAGATAGATGTAATAAATAGAGATTTCTTCTATGACTTAAATTTTAACTACAAAGAATCAAGAAATGCAGTTTATAAAATAGATTTGGTAAAATATGATAAAAGTGATATAAATAAAGAAAATAAAAATGAAATCTTTAGATGGACCACAGTTATTGAAATAGAAAATAACAATTTAGATTTAAAATTAAAGTGATTTGCTTGAGATCCAACAAATAATAAAAATCAAAGAGATTTAATAGAACCTTTTTTAAAGGATTCAAACAATAATTTCATTTTAAATAATGACGGTTCAAAAAAGAAAAACCCATTTTATGACCCGTTGATAGATAAAGAAACAGGAACAAAAAAACAGTTAGTTTGAGTTGAATATTCTAATAATTCAAATTTATTACCTTATGAAACAATTTTTCTTCAAGATCCCATTGACAGTTTAGGAAAAATAAGAAATAAAAATTTCGAAAAAATAGGTTTTATTGCAGAAGCTGTTGTAATAGAAAAGGGAATAAATTTAAAGGTAAATGATTCAACATCATCAAATAAAAGATTTAAAATTAATAACCAAAATAATGAATTTAATTTCATTGATGATAATGAAAATAATCATAATGGAACATTGATAAAAATAAGTGAAAATGAAAACAATTATTTTTCAAGTTCTGGAATTTGATTGTTCACATCGAAATTACCAAAAGGATTAACAAATTACAAAATAGCATTGATTGGCAACGAAAAAAGTAATAACAATTTCACTTCAATTTTTGTAAATTCCAAGATTTCAAACTTTTTTGATACATTATATGGGAAGCATTTATCTATTTATTTAAAAAATAAATACAAATTTAATGAAGAAACTATAACAACTATAAATTATGAAAAAATAATAAAGTACTGACAAGAATACGTCAGCAGTTCAATAAATGGTTATTTTCAAAATACAATTTTAGAAAACACAATTGAAATAAATCCTTTAATTAACAAAGAAGGTATTAAACTTCAAGCTAAGTCAATAAATGAAAAAGACTTTGAAATGAACAAAAATTTTTTTAATGAAAACATTTTAGATTTTGAAAACAAAGATAAAACCATATGAAAAATTGAGCAATTAAAAACTAATAAAAATATAATTAAAATAAGTTTTGATATAAAGGAAGAAGTTTCCAATTCTGATTTTGTTATAAATAATAAGTATTTTTACATTCCAGTTTCTTGAAGAACTGATTATTTACAAGAAATTGAGCATTTAAATAGTGCTGATAAAACTGAAATCATACCTTCTATAAATAGAGAATATATATCAAAAAATTTTTCTTTAGAACAAGAACTAAATGCTAATCCAGAATGGTTCAATTTTGAAAATAAAGACAAAGTGAGTTATTTTATTGAAAAATTTGATGACAAATTAATTTTTAATTTTGAAGTTATTCACCATTTTCAAGAGCAATATTTTATAAAAAAAGAAAATTCCAGTATTGTTTATAAAATAAAAAGTAATAGTAATTTTAAATTAGTTAAAAAGATGTTTAATAATTTTTCATCCACTAGTATTAATTTAGGGAATGAAACAAATAGTGAAAAAATTTTAGAAAAAATTAAAAATTTTTTATCAGAAAATATTTCAAATAATTTTAATTATAAAGAAGATTATTTCATTGAAAATGAAACAGAAAAAGTAGAAGAAATAATTAATTTAGCAAATAGAAATAAAGAAGATTTTATATATTTAAAAATAAAATCTAATCATAGTGATGAAAATAAAATAATAACTATATTCAATTTTGAAAATAAAACAAGAAAAATAAAGGAAATTTTGGATTTAAGCACTATAAAAATGGAAGATTTGATACTAAAATCTATTGATGAAATAGAGATTAAAAATAAAATAATTTCTTACATAAATACTTATTTTATTAATAATAATATTTCTTTTCCTAATGAATTAGAAATTGAATATTTTGATGAAAAAATTTTATCTTTAATTGCTCATAGAAACAAATTCATTTTTTTCAAAATAAAAGGAAAATATGACAATATAGTTAATTTTTCGACACTCAAAGTAAAAATAGAAAATATAGAAAATCAAAAATTAATTGATTTGAGTAATTATAAAATTCCTGAATTAAAGACTGAATTAGGAAATTATTTTGAGTTAAAAAATAAAATAATTAATTATATTAAAGATTATTTTAATGAATTTTTGTTTAATTATGAAAGTGATTATTTTATTTTAGATATAGAAAATAAAGAAAAAATAGAGAAATTGGTATCAAAAAGCGGTAGTAATATTTTGAATTTTGAAATAATTCCCAATTTAAATAATAAAGAAAACAAATTGGTTGGTAAAACAAGATTTTATGTCATAAATTTTTTGTCAAAAGAAAAGTTTAAAAACATAAAAGAAACTTTTAACAAAGAACAGAAAAATAATAAATCAAAAAAATTTAACTTTCTTTGATTAATACCTATTTTTGCTTTTTTAACCACTTCATCCACGTTAATAGGTATTAAATTTTATAAAAAATTCTTTAAATATAGAAAATAATTTGATATAACCATTATTTTTTTATATCATAATATGTTTCTTTATTTGGTATAATTAAATTCAAATTATACAAAGAAAGGAAAATTATGAAAATAAAAGATTTATTTAAAAATAAAGATACTATTTATTTAAATAAAGAATTTAGTTCTAAAAAAGAAGTTTTAAATTTCTTTTCTAAAGAACTTTATTCTAAAAAATACAGTGATAATCAAGAAACTGTTTTTAATTTATTTTTAAAAAGAGAAGAACAAGATTCAACTGGTATAGGTGACTATATTGCAGTTCCACATATGAGTGATGATTGTATTAAGGAATCAACTTTATTATTTGCAAGAGTTAATAATTTAGATTGAAATTCCATAGATGGAAAACCTGTTAAATACATTTTTGCTATGGCTTTTTCTAATCAACAAAGAGAAAATTCTCATTTAGATATAATGTCAAAATTAGCAAAATTTTTAACCAAACCTGATTTTATTGAATCTTTAGAAAGAATTCAAACAGTAGATGATTTTATGTTATTAATTGAAAAATATGAGCAAGAAAATGATAAAAATACAAATAATAACAATTTAAATCAAACATATGATATAGTTGCTGTAACCGCTTGTCCAACAGGAATTGCTCATACTTATTTAGCCGAGCAAAAATTAATTGAACAGGCTAAAAAAATGAATCTTTCAATAAAGGTAGAAACACAAGGTGCAGATGGAATAAAAAATCCTTTATCAAGTGCTGAAATCGAAAAAGCAAAAGGTGTAATTTTAGCTGTTGATAGAGAAATAGAAAAAGAAAAATTTGCCAACTGTTCTAATGTTATTGAAATTTCAACTCAAAAGGCAATACATAAACCAGAAGAACAAATTCAAAAAATTTTAGATAATAAAGGAACCAAAATTAAATCTGTTTCTTCTGGAAATAAAACTGAAAACGTAGAAGGGGAATTAAGTTTTAGTGGTTTTGCTAAAAAAATGCATCGTTCCCTATTAACTGGTATTTCATATATGTTACCTTTTATAGTTTTTGGTGGAATTATTTTAGCTATTGGATTCATTATCGATTTAATAGTAGGTAAAGCATTAGGTGTTGATATTCAATCTAACGGATTTTTAGCATCATTTGGATTTAATAACGGTGTTGCTAATCTATTTTTCAAAATAGGTAAAGTATCACTTGGATTAGCGGTTCCTGTGCTTACAGCTTATATTTCTTTTGCTTTAGTAGGAAGACAAGGGTTATTACCTGGTTTTGTGATCGGGACAATAGCAAGTGGAGGATTATCAGATACATATTCATTCTTGTTACCATCAATTACTAACTCAGGAGTAAATAATGCTGATAAATTTTTAGGAACTGGGTCAGGTTTTGTTGGTGGAATACTTGGAGCATTTTTTGTAGGTGCAATGATAATTGTATTTTCTAAATATGTTTTTGGAAAACTTCCAAAACATTTACAAGGAATTAAAAATATTTTATTTATTCCTTTATTTGGAACAATTGTTATAGCTTTAGCATTTTGAGTTGTTAACATAGTATTAATTTATGTAAATTTAGGTTTAGTATTATTTTTACAATTAATGCAAAATAAACCTTATTTAGCATGATTACTAGGACTAATTCTTGGTTCAATGATGGCAATTGACTTAGGTGGACCAATTAATAAAGCTGCATACATTTTTGGTACATTAACAATTGTAAATGGTCAATCTTCAGTTTCTATGGCTGCAGTAATGGCGGCTGGTATGGTTCCTCCTTTAGGAATTTCATTATCAATGTTTATTAGTAAAAAATTATGAACTAAAGAAGAAATTGAAGCTGGAAGAATTTCTAACATAATTTTTGGTTTATCATTCATTTCAGAAGGAGCAATTCCTTATACTTCACAAAGACCAAAAATATTAGTACCTGCTAACATTGTGGGTGGAGCAGTTGCTGGTATAGTTTCTGCACTTCTTGGTGTTAATATTGTTGCACCACATGGTGGAATGTTTGTTGTCTTTTTAGCAAGAACACATCTACTTAATAGTTTTGGATTGCAAATTGGTTTAGGTATTGTATTTTGAATTTTAGCTATTTTACTTGGATCTTTTGCATCAGCATTAACAATAATTTTAATGCACAAATTTGCAAATAAAAAACAAGCTAAATAATATGAGTAAAAATATTTATACTTTAACACTTTCTCCATCAAAAGATTTGGTTATTGAAAACGCAACTTTTAATTTAAAAGAAGTAAATAGATATATTGATTCACACATTTTCCCAGGCGGAAAAGGAATAAATGCTTCAATTATTTTGAAAAGACACGATATCGATAATACAGCAATAAGTTTTTTTGATGCAGATACTTATAAAGAATTTAAAGAAATTTTTAATACTGAAAATATTAAATTAATAAATATAGATCACCCTAAAAAAACAAGACTAAATATAAAATTTTACGGAAAAAATACAGATTTTGAACTAAATGGACCTAAAACTAATTTGTCTTATGATTTAGTTGGAAAACTCAAAAAAGAATTAAATAAAATAACCAAAAATGATCTTCTTTTAATCATGGGACATAGCAATGAATTTATAACAGAAGAAATTATTGAAATTATTTATCAAAAAGGAATTAATTTTGTTTTAGACATTGATACAGAAAAAATGCAAACATATATTAAATACAATCCTTTTTTAATTAAACCTAATAAGGACGAGTTAGAAAGAAATTTCAATACAAAAATTTCTTCAGAAAAAGAATTAATAGAAATAATGAAAAAAATTCAAAACAATGGATGTCAAAATGTTATGGTTTCATTGGATAAAAATGGTTCATATTTATTAACTAAAGAAAAAGAAATTTATAAAGCATCAGTAATTGAGAAAATAAATGTTGTTTCCGCCACAGGAGCGGGAGACACAGTTATTTCTATGTTTGTTTCAAACTATTTTTTAAACTTAGAGAATGCTGAAAATTCTTTTCGTATAGCTAATGCAGCAGCAATGGGGACTGTTGCTTCTCAATGATTAGGAAATAAAAAATTAACAGAAAAATTTTTAAATAACGTAAAAATTGAGAAATTATCTTATTAAACACCATTTAAATTATGGTGTCCTTAAATGAAATATAAAGTGCACCAGTGTTTTTATAACCTATTTGTATTTTAT
>NZ_JBTGVG010000014.1:0-26211 GCF_054343455.1 Mycoplasma sp. 1012 | reverse complement strand
AAGCTGTTACACAAGATGGTAATGCATTACAATATGCTTCTGATAACTTAAAAAACGATAAAGAAGTTGTTTTAGAAGCTGTTACACAAGATGGTAATGCATTACAATATGCTTCTGATAACTTAAAAAATAATAAAAAATTTGTTTTAGAAGTTGTTAAAACATCTCGTTCATCATTAGAATATGCTTCTAACACATTAAAAAAAGACAAAGAAGTAGTTTTAGAAGCTGTTAAAAAAGATGGTTTAGCATTACAACATGCTTCTAAAGATTTAAAAAATGATAAAGAAATAGTTATAGAAGCACTAAAAGAAAATAATGTTTCTTTTGAATATGTTTCTTATAACTTAAAAAATGATAAAGAAGTTATTTTAATAGCTATTCAAAAACTAGAAGAAAATTTTGAATTAATTTCAAGTGAATTAAAAAAGGATAAAGAATTTGTTTTACAAGCATTAGAAGTAAATCCTTATATTTTTGCTTTTATACCAGCAGAATTAAAAAATGATTTAGAAATTAAAGAATTATTTAAACAAAAAATGAAAAATCTTGTATTAAATGCTTGAGAAAAATAATAAAAATATGGAAAATATAGATTTTAGAAAAGAAAAAGAAAGATTAAAAGAATTAGGTTTGAAATTAGAAAATGAAGGTGCTTTAACTGATGAAGAATTTGTTTTTAATGTCTTAACTAATGAAAAAATAGAATACAGTGAAAAAGGGTTATATTTTTCGTTTTTATCAGACAAAGCAAAAGAAAATAAAAATTTCATAAATAAATTAATTAAGAAAACAAAAAATTTTTGATTTTTATTTTATACTTCAAATAAACTAAAAAATGATGAAGAATTTGTTTTAAATTTAGTTAAATCAAGTTATGAATACAATTCTAATTACCTTAAAAACCAGAAAAAAGTTATTTTAGAAGCAGTTAAAGAAAAAAGTGGTTATTTATTACAATTTATTTTAGGTGATTTAAAAAATAACAAAGAAGTTAGTAGGAATTTAAAATATGCTTGTGATAACTTCAAAAACGATAAAGAAGTTGTTTTAGAGGTTGTTAAACAAATTGGTTATGCGTTACAATATGCTTCAGAAGAATTAAAAAATGATAAAGAAATTGTCTTAGAAGCAATTAAACAAGATGGTTATGCATTAAAATATACTTCAGAAGAATTAAAAAATGATAAAGAAGTTGTCTTAGAAGCAGTTAAACAAATTGGTTATGCATTAAAATATGCTTCAGATAATTTAAAAAACGATAAAGAATTTATTTTAGAAGCGGTTAAAGAATCTGGTATTTCATTAGAATTTGCTTCAGATAACTTCAAAAATGACAAAGAAATAGTTTTAGAAGCAATTAAAGAATCTGCTTGAGCATTACAATATGCTTCAAGTGAACTAAAAAATGATAGAGAAATAGTTTTAGAAGCAGTTAAAAACGTTGGTAAAAGTTTTCAATATACCTCACATAATTTAAAGAATAATAGAGAATTTATTTTAAAAATAGTTAAAACATCAGGTCTTGCATTAAAATTTGCTAATAATTTTAATAATGATAAAGAAGTAGTGCTAGAAGCGATTAAACAAGATGCTCAGGCATTAAAATATGCTTGTGATAACTTCAAAAACGATAAAGAAGTAGTGCTAGAAGCAATTAAACAAGATGCTCACGCATTAAAATATGCTTGTGATAACTTTAAAAACGATAGAGAAGTTGTTTTAGAAGCTGTTAAAAAAGATGGTCTTGCGTTAAAATATGCTTCTAAAGAATTGAAAGATAATAAAGAAGTTGTTTTAGAAGCTACTAAAGACTATTGAAAAGCTTTTGAATATGCTTCAGAAGAATTGAAAAAAGAATTAAAAAATAATAAAGAATTAGTTATTTTACCTTCTATTAAATATCATGAAAGAAATTTTGAATCAATTCCTAATGAACTAAAAACTAACAAAGAATTTGTTTTACAAGCATTAGAATTAAATCCTTATATTTTCCCTTTTATACCTGTAGAGTTAAAAAATGATCTAGAAATTAAAGAATTAATTAAACAAAAATTGCAAAGTATTTCACTAAATACTTGTAAAAAAAAGGACTAATATGAATAATATAGATTTTAAAAAAGAAAAAGAAAGATTAAAAAAATTAGGTATACAGTTAAAAAAAGAAAATGCTTTAACTGATAAAGAATTTGTTTTAGAAGCAATTAAAACTAATTCCTTTTATTTTTCTTTATTATCTTCTGATATAAAAGACAATGAAGAATTCATTTTATCATCACTAGATGAATATATGGAAGCAATCTTTCTCTTTATTTCAGATAGATTAAAAAATAATAAAGAGTTTATTTTAAATTTATTAAAAAAAGATGTTTTATCTATTGAATTAATTCCAAATCATTTTAAAAACAATAAAGAAGTAATGCTGCAAGCAGTAAAACTAAATGGAATTAATTTATATGCTGCTTCACAAGAAATTAAGCATGATAAAGAAATAATTTTAGAAGCTATTAAAAATAACGAACAAGCATTTAAATATATACCTTATTGTTTGAGAAACGATAAAGAATTTATGCTTGAATTAGTTTCAAAATATGGTTATCATGCCTTACAATATACTTCAGATAACTTAAAAAATAATAAAGTATTTATTTTAGAAGAAGTAAAAAAACATTGATTAAATATTAAATATGCCTCAGATAAACTCAAAAATGATAAAGAAGTAATACTAGAAGCTATTAACAATAATTGATTTGCTCTTGAATATGCTTCAGATGAGTTAAAAAATGATGAAGATATTATCAATGCAGCTATTGATAATGGAATGAAATATTTAAATCTTGCTTCAAAAAGAATAAGAAATAATAAACAAATAATTAAAAAAGCAATTACAGACAAATTCTGAATTGAACTTGAAAATAAAAACATACTTGAAGTATTATCTAAATTTTATGAATATGCAACCATTATTTATTTTCTAGATTCAGAATTGATACATAATAAAGATTTTATGTTAGAACTAATTACATTAAATCCATTAATTTTTAACTTTGTTTTGCCTCAATTTAAAAATGATGAACATTTTATAAAAGAAGTAAAAAAGATTTGCTCAAAAAGAAAAGATTTATTAACGATTCTATTTGGAGATAATTAAAATATGGAAGACAATAAAATTGAATTATTAACGAAATGATCTCTTAATGGTGGAACAAAAACTTTACTAAAAGAGCTTTATTTATTTTTTAAAAGACTATGAGAATGACAAGTTACAGAAGAAGATATTTTAGTTACTGAAAAAATAAAAATAGATAAAGAAAACTCAAAAATAAAATTTTATATTGAAAGAATTCCAGATAAACAACTTATAATAGAAAAAATAAAAAATAAAAACTCTAATGATAAAAATGTTTATTGAGATAATAGATTTCAAAGATATAAAATTCCATTAATTGCTTTAAAAATGATTGAATTAGAACAACAAGAAAAAAATGTTTCAAAATATAAAATTAATCCTGAATTATTAAAATCAATTCAAGAAAAAGAATTTAAAAATTATATTAATGATTTAATTGCTAAAAATAATAAACTAAGAGAAGGAGATAAAATTTCTTTAAGATTTTGAAAAACCATTATTGAAGAGCAAAATAATAAAGGAACTACAATTTTAAAAGACTTTTTAGAACAATTAAAATCTGATGATTCTATAATAAAATCAAATACAAGTGAAAAAATCGAAAAGACAGTTCAAGAAATTGATTGAATAAAAATTAATCCATTAGATGAAAAATATTGAAAATTTTTAAATTCTAAAGAGAATAAACCTAAAGATATAGAATTTAAAGAAATAAATAAAAAAGGAATCATTTCAAATTTTATTAATATAAAAGAATATTTATCATATTATTCAAAACGAAAAATAAGAATACCTATTTTTCAAAGGGATTATTCTTGAGATAAAGACAATATAATAGCACTATTAGAAATGATTTATAAGAGTAATAATTCAGATAATACAGATAAACCAGAGTTTATCAAAATCTTCTTAAATAATATAATATTAACTAGAGATGATGATGATTGTTTAAATATAATTGATGGTCAACAAAGAAGTATAACTTTTTTCTTAATTTTAATTGCTTTTGCTAAGTTATATTCATATAAAGCAGCTAAATTAGAAAACTCAGATGATGCTAATAAAATAAATCTTTCTTTTTTAAATTTTTCAGATGAAAGTGAAGAAAATCAAAACAATTCACTTTCTGTTTTAGCAAAAATATTAGTAAAATGAACAAAAGATGAAAATAATCATATAAAAAATGCCTTTAGTTGAATTTGTGAATGAATTGAAGATAAATATAAAAATAAAGAAATAAAAGAAATTAAAAAAGTAATTAATTTTTTCCTAACTAAAATAGCATTAAATTTAACACAAATAAAACTTTCAGATTTTTTTGAAACAAGCAATATATTTAAAAATATCAATTTATACACAAAACCTTTAGAGATTTTAGATATTTTCAAAAATGATTTATATTTAAAGTTAGAACCAAAAGAAAAAGAAGAAGATAAATTTGTTGAAGATAGTATAAAAATATATGAAAATACTTGAAATTTATATTTTAGATATGAAAATAAAAAAGAAAATAAAACTATAAAAGAATTATTAGAAAAATTTCTATATTCTTTAAAAGTGTTTTATAAAATAAAATATAAACAAGAAAAAAATTCAAATAGTTTAGTTTATCAAGAAAAAATCTTTTCTGACATTTTAGATAAAATTTTAGAAAATAAAAAAAGTAATGAAAATTATTCTGAACTATTGTTGGAAATTTTATTAAAAGACTTTATCATATTTGAATTTATTATAAATAAAAAATTAGATATAGATATAAAAAAAACAGAAAATAAAAAAATATATATAGATACAATAAAAACAAACTTGCAAAATAACTCTGTTTCAAATGATAATATAAGATATACTAATTTTTTAGATCAATTAAAAGATAGTTTAAAAAATTTAAATTTTATTAGAGAACAAATAAGACATATAACAAGAAAATCAACTAAAGATATTTTTGTTTATCCTATATTCGTTATAATTAAATCTCTAAAAATATTCGATGGTAATACAGAAAATTTAAAATTAGCTAGTCAATTATTATATGAACTTGAAAAGTTATCATTAAACTGAACTTGATTCTGTTTTGATAAACATTGAGGAAGAAAATATTTAATTGAATTTGCAGAAAAAATTTTAGAAATATTAGAAAATCAAGATACATCAAAAGAAAACAAAATAGAAAAATTTAAAAACGTTTTAAAAGAATTAAATCAACAACTGCAATTTTCAGATTTTTCTTCAAAATGAACAAGTATTATAAAAAATAACGAAAAAAATAACGAAAAAAATAATGAAATGGAAAAAGAATTTGAAAAAAGAGGTTGAATAGAAAATAACACTGAAAAATTTATAATTTTAAGAAGAATAATGGCACATTTTTCTAATGGATTAAAAAACACTTACAATAGTGATGCTAACGAAAATAATTTTATTAATTATGATGATGATTATTCTTATGAACACGCAATACCTCAATCTCTTTTAAAAGATAACGAAAATAATAATGATATAAATAAAAATATACAACAGCTTGGTAATGGAATTTTACTAACAAAAAAGGAAAACTCTTCTTTACAAAATAATTTACAAAAAAAAGAAAAAATAGCAATTAATGACTTTAGAATAAGTGATTCAAATTATAGTTTTAAAGGTTATTCAATCACCGATAAAAATAATAAAGAAGAAACAACACTACTATGACCAGGTAAGGATATTTATTTAACTTTTTTAAATAAACCAAATGAAACTCAAGAAATTATTGAAGAACGAACCAAACAAATATTTAAAATTTATTTTGATATATTCAATGAAGAAAGTGATAATAAAGAAATAGAAAACTCACTAGATTGGTAGTGAGTTTTTCTTTATTTAATTTTCAATTAGTTATTAGTTTTATAACTTTTATCTTTTATTTTTCTTTTTAAATCCTTTAAATAGCAATTATTTTTGTTGTATGCTATTCTGTATACTGCTTTTCAAAATAAACCTAAAGTCATTGGAATGAATAAAGCAATAATAAACATTAATATATCTAAAAATATTACTACTGCAATATTTCCGCCTTTATAAAAGAAAGGTTTAGTGAAATTTAAGAAAGTATATATAACTACTCCATCATTATATTCTTTTGCATAATATGCATATGAAGCAAAATATAAGATAAAAGCAAATAAGAAGTAACCAAAAACATATAATGAAGTATGGAATAAAAGTTTATTGTCAATAGTTAATGATTTTCTTATTAAAAATAAAGCAATAAAACCAAGAATTGGATTAATTAAATGGGTAATTAATGAAACAATGCTTCCATATACATTAGTTCAATCATTAGTATAGGAAATTAGTGCTCAGTAAATTATAAAAGTAATGGTAATTAAAGTTGTTGCTGCAAATAATCATCTTTTAATTTTAGTACTTTTTCTATTTGCTGCTAAAAGAATTAAAACTACTCCTAATAAGAAATTACTTTGATATGTAAAGTAAATTAAAGAACTTGCATTTTTAAAAATTACTTGCATTTTTATTGCTTTTCCTACCTGTGCAACTGATGGACTAAATTTTGCCATTTCAATAATTAAAAAAATTGTTGAAGTTAATAGAATAAAAAGTCCCATTATTAAAAAAGGTAAACTTTTTGAACTAATTATATTTTTTAAATAATGTTTTTTCATCATTCTCCTTATTTTTTAAATTTGAATTTATTTTCATTTTTATTAATAAGTCTTTTAATATTAGACTTATGTGAATAAATAACAAAGATGTGGGAAATCAAGATTATTAATGGATTTATTCAATATAAATCTGGATGTACTTTTCAGTTAAATCAAGATAACTGTCCAAGGGCAAATCAAGGAATAAAAGATAAACCTATTAAGACCAGTGGAACAAAAATTGAACCTACTGAAATATATCTTGTAAAGTATACAACTGTTATAAAAATCACTACTCCAATTGCAACAATTACTAAATTATAACCAAAGAATAAACCAAGTAAGCTTGCTGCTCCTTTTCCACCTTTAAATTTAAAAAAGATTGGTCATATATGACCAATAATCACTCCTAAACCCGCTATTTGCGGAATTAAGTATTTAAGTGATGTATCATAAATTGGTGAATTTTGAATTTGTGAATGAATTATTCAAGCAATTATGACTGTTATATAAGCTTTGAATATGTCAAAAATAAAGATTGGAAGTGCTATTTTAGCTCCATAAACTCTTAAGGCGTTTGTAGAACCTGCATTTTTAGAACCTCTATCGCGAATATCTTCTTTTCTTTTTGTCCTGCTAAAAATAATCGAAATGTTCACAGAACCAATTATATAACCGATAATTAAAGCAATAAAATTAGTTATGATAATGTTAAATGTCATTATACCTCCTTGTTATCCAATTGTAACATCTTCTTCAATATATTCATATTTTGAAAACTTGTGATTGTGACTTCCTCAAATCAAAATTGTGGAAGATATTCCAAGTTGCCCTACAAACATAATGAATATTAAAGCAATTTTACTAATGGAATTTAAATGACTTGTAATTCCTGTAGACAATCCTGTTGTTCCAAAAGCTGAAGTGATTTCAAAAAGAACATTAATAACTCCATATGTTCTTCCTGAACTTTCACTTACAGCAGTACTTATGGTCGTGTTGTCTCATGGAATTTTACCACCAAATGTATTAAATGATGTTGTTAAAAATAAAAAAACTATTAAATTAAGCAAAATTGAAATAATTAATACCACAGAAGATTGATTTACAGTTTCATCTTTTATTTTTCTTTTAAACATATGAGTGGAATTTTTCCCACGCATTTTGGAAATTAAATTTAATAAAATAATTGCAAGTGTTGTTGAACGAATTCCCCCACCTGTTGAAGAAGGTGCAGCTCCAATAAACATCAAGATAGAAAGAATTCCAAGTGATGTATCAGTTAAATTATAAAGATCAAATGTAGCATATCCTGCGCTTCTTGTAGAAAAAGAAGTAAAGATAATTGCAAAGACTTTATCAAAGTGTGTTCCATAACTATAACCTATTGTACTTGTTTTACCTCAATAAGTAGGATCGGATTGACTAAGATTTCAAAAACTAGATTGATCTTTGCTTAGAAGTTCAAAACAAAGCACGAGTGCAACCCCAATAATTGCAACAGCAAAATAAGTTACTAACGAAATTTTTGAAAATAAAGAGAATTTGTGTCTTTTTCTTTTGGTAATAAGACAATAAAAGTATTTATAAAAATCATAAACAACTGGATAACCAATTCCACCAATAATAAATAATAGTAGTAATCATACTTGTAAAAGATGATTGCTATAATAAGGCGCAAGTGAGTTATCACCAATAATATCAAATCCTGCGTTATTTAAAGCGGTTATAGAGTGAAATATCGCAAATCTTAAAGATAAATTAAAGTTATGATAAGGATTATTGAATTCTGTATCTATAGCAAAATCGCCTTTGCTATAGTAAAAAAGAAAAGTTAATCCAAAGGAAGAAATTACTAAAACAGTAAACATTATTGTTACAGAAACTAAAATTACCTTTTTAATATCTCCCATATTATTAGAACTTCTTTCTAAAGCTAGCACATCTCTTGAAAATATCCCTAGCTTGAGTCCAAAAATATAATTAAAGATATAGACTTTAATAGCAAAAACCCCAATTCCCCCTATTAAAATCAAAATTGCAATTACAGCTTGCCCAAACATCGTTCACGTGCTATGAGTTGCTTTAGTTACAAGTCCTGTATCACTAAAAGCGGATGCTGAAGTAAATAAAGCATCTACATAGGAAACAGAACCTGGTTCTGTTTGCGAAACGTTTCAATACAATAATAATGAACCAGTAATGGTTATTATTATGTAAATAAGAAATAAGTATCTAATTTTTCCAACTTTTTTGTTGAATTTAGATCTTAAATTCCCAAGAGCATTTCACAAATGGATTCATTTAAATTTATTCAATTTCTTTGTTTTTTTTGAAAAAATTCTTTTATTGTTTCTTTTCATATTATTTTATTTTATAATAATAATTACAAAAATAGTAAAATTATTTTAATTTAAAATCACATTTAAGGAGAAAAATGAGAAAAAATAACGGAATTTGTGTAATTGGTGCTGGAAGATTTGGTCAATCTGTTATCACACAACTTTCAAAATTAAATAAAGAAGTTATTGCAATTGATAGAGAAGAAAGAAATTTAATTTCCATAAAAGATTACACTGTAGCTAACTATGTTGCTGATGCAGCTGATTTAAAAGCTTTAGAAGCTCTTGGAGTTGGAAACATCGATACAGTCATTGTGGCTTTATCAGAAAATATTGAAATAATTGCAGCACTTTTAGAACTAAAAGTGAAAAATATTATTGCAAGAGCTAATAGTCATAGACATGCTCGTGTTCTACAAAAAATCGGTATTCAAATGATTATTAGACCAGAAGAAGAAGCGGGAGTTAGAACAGCTTTATTTGCTACAAATAAAAGTTTTATCAAATATACTAATGACTTGCAAGAATTAGGGGATGGATATGTTGTTGGTTCTGCTGTTTTAACTGCTGATAGCTACCATGGTTTAACTTTAAAGAAAACTAATTTCACTGCATTAAACGTAATTGCAGTTATGGTTAAAAGAAAAAATAATTCTTATTTACCGGATGGAAATTTTAAATTATTAAAAGAAGATTTAATTACTTTTATTGGTAAAATTGATGATGTCACAAGAGTTTTTGAAATGATTTCAAGTCAGGAAGAAAATAAATAATTCTTAGTAATAAAAAAACCGTTTATCTGCTTAAAATAGGCATAAACGGTTTTTAATCCAAAAAATTAAGAGTTTGAATTATTTTTGGATTTAACTCTATCCATATAATCTCTAAGTGCTAATCCTACTCCATTTTGCATACAAGTTGCTGTGTAAAATTTAGCTTTTTCTCTTGTTTGATCAGTTCCATTTTCCATTGCATAGGAAAAATCACTAATTTCTAACATTGACCAGTCATTAGGGCTATCTCCGATTGTCATTGCATTTTTAACATCTTCATCATAGAGATTTTGACTAAATCATTTAGCTGCATTACCTTTGGAAGAACCAAAATTTGTGATTTCTAAATGATTTTTTCTCATAAATACAACATTAATAGGTAAGTTTTTGATTTCATTATAGATTACTAAAATGTCATTTTCATTTCCAAAAACTTCAATTTTAACAATATTTTTTTCACTTTGAGAACTATTAATAACTCGATCTCTTGAATATAAAGAATAATCATAACTATAGTTATATTCTTCTTTAGAATTAAAACTAAAATAGTTTTTATCGTTTCAAAAATTTACTTGTGCATTATATTTTTTTGCTAAATTGAAAATTTTTTCTTGTATTTCAATAGGAAAAGGATTTAAATAAATATATTTTTTTTCTTTGTTGTCAAAGATTCCTGCTCCATTTGAAGTAATTAAATATCTTATTGATAATTCATCTGCAAGATTTTGATGTCTTTCAAAAGCTGGATTTCCTGTTGAAATAACAAATTCTCCCCCGTTTTTAATAAATTTTAAAATATCATCTTTAGTTTCAGATGAAACTTTAAAGTCTCTTCCATAGATGGTTCCATCTACGTCTGAATAACAAATCATTTTCTTTATCATACTTTTCAATTATATACTTTTTATGCTTTTAAAATTCAAGATAGATAAACTTTTTTATTTTTTTAAATTATTAATTATTTTCCTTTCATAAGAAATTTTGCCAAAAACTTGGAAAATTGTAAAAAAAGTGTATAATTTAACATATTAATATAAAAGAAAGGAATTTATCATGAATAAACGTTCATTAAAAACTATTGCGATGAAAAAAGTATTTTTTGGCAAAAAAAATACTAATGTTTATTTATTTGGTTAATTTCTGTAAAAATATTATTAATGAATTTATATACATAATTTTAAATTAAATATTAATAAAATCTTTATTAGAAATTAGGGTTCTGATTTTTAATAAAGATTTTATTTTTTTAGAAAAAGAAAGAGAGAAAAAATGTTAAAAAAGAAATTGAGTTTAACTGCTAAAGTTTTAATTTCTGCTGGAATTATTATAGGAGGTTCATCAGCTGCAATTGGTGGTGTGTTTCTGCACAGTTATCTTTCAGATGAAGTAAATGGATCTAATTCTAATTTAAGTAAAGAAGATTTAAAAAATGATTATTCAAAAATTTATGATGAAAATAGGAATTTAAAACCTATTTTAGCAATCAAAGATCCTTTAAAGAAAAAAGACGTTGCATTTTTAAATGAAAACGGAACAGAATTTTGATTTAAAGAAAATCCAAAAGAAAAATACGATTTTGATACATTTTTTAAAAAATACTATCAAAAATATGAAGAAAGCTTTATTTTAGAAGTTAAATATGGTTCATTTAGTTTTTATGATGAATACGTTTTAGCAGTGCAACCAGAGCAGTTTATTGAATTTACAAAATGATTCTTTAAAAATGTATCTTGAGGACCTGATTTAGTTACTCTTGAAAGTTTTAGATTAGTTCCGGGAGTAGAACAAAATGGTAATGCTATTACTTTAGGTTCCCATACTACTTTAAATAAAGAAGTTAGTGAAATTAAATTTTTCCCTGATGCATTTTTCGGTTCAATGCCTTTATATTCAGAACTTTCAGGTTCAGGAAATGCTTCTGATTCTCTAACTTATTTAGCATTTAGAAATCTTGAAAATAAAAAGACAGTTGATACTTTTTTACAAAGCATACCTTTAGCAAGTGCTATTAAAAATTCAATTGCTCATAATGCTAACGATAACGCCTTTCTCTCTTTAAATATTCCTTCTAAATTAAAAGATAAAGAGTTTTTAGCGTATATAAATCGTGAAGAAGGTGAAAACGGAAGAGGAACCTTACTTTTTGATAAAGATATTAGTGAACAGCAATTTAAAGAATTACTTAAAAAACATTCTTTAGAAAAGGAAAATATTTCTTTTTCAGCTCTTGAAAAAGTTCAAATATTAACTATTTCTTCTGAATTAAATGATAGTAATCCAATTTTAGCTTTAGGTTTAAAAGTGCTAAATTCATCTAAAAATGAAGTTGTAAACTTTAGAATGTCAGAAGGAGAAATTAGCAATAAATGACTTTTAACTTATGAATTATTAAAAGAAACTATTGATTCTCAAATTGTACACTTTTTAGATTTTTATGACGTAAAAGCATATGAAAATAAAAAATTTTATAAATTTACAAATGCAGGAAAAACATTTTTCTATAAAAATAAAATAGAAGCATTAAATAAGAATGATGCACTTAAAAACTATGCTTCTTTAAGTGATGAAATTAAAAGTAACTTAAAAGAATATACAGTTAAAAAATTAGAAGTTATTGATGGAAAATTACACATTACTTTAAGTAATAATAACCAAGATGAAACTCTAATTTATGAATCTAAAAATATGTCAGATGCTGCTCATGAACAATTTATTGAATTTAAAGAAGCAATTGGTTATCAAGGTTCAATTAATCCTATTACCATTTCATACGGTCCAGAAAATTTAGGAATAAAAGATGAAAATGGTAAAGAATTAAAAGGAATGGATTCAAGAAATTACCAAGTTTATTATGAAACTTATAATGGATTAATTGAAAAAGTAACTAAAAAATATCCACACTTATTAAAAAGACAATTTGGACCACATATACAGAAAAAACTGAGTGAAAAAGGATATTATGAATATTCTCTTACTGATGGAGAATATTACGGATTACAACACACTGATAGAATCGGTTTACCTTTAGTTTTAGGCGCTACTATTGAAAACTTTAAAGGTATTTCCATTGACTTTTTAAAATACGTAACAGCCCATGAATACGGACACCACTTTACTTTAGAGCAAAATCAAGCTTTAAATAATAATGAAAATGCTTTAATTGTTGGTGGATTATCAACAAGAGGTGGAATTAACATTTCTTCATACTATTCATACAAAGGTTTAGAAAATTACTTACTTGCAAGAACTAATTTATCTATAGAAAGAGTAAATGCATTAGGAAAACCTTCTGCAAAAGGTGAATATGTAAGATTTAAATATTTACAAAAAGATGGTGTAGAACATTTAGAAACTGATGATGAAATTTGAGGAGATGCAAATCCAAAAGCAAGTATTTTTGAAGTAGCAAAAAATACCAAAAGAAGATTTTTACAAACTTTTGAAGGTCTTATGGAAGCTGCTAAAGAAAGAAAAGTTGATCTTAAAGATTTATTTTTAGCTAATTCCTTTGATGAAAATTCAGGAACTTTAAACCCATTTATTACAGGAAACACCAAAGCATTTGCTAAAAAAGAAACTGATGTTAATGGAACTAAAAAACAAGTATATAAATTAGAAGAAATTTCTCTAAAAAATATTCTTAGCGAACTTAAAGATGGTAAAGGGAAAAAACTTTCAGAAATAGTAACTTTAAATGCTGCAGAAACTGATTTTACTTTAGAAGTTGTTAAATTAGAAGAAGTGAAAGAAAACAATCAAACTATCACTTATGCAAGAGAAATTAAAATGTTTAACAATGATGGTTCTCCTGTTATTAATGTTCCTTTAAACGAACCACTTGATAAAGCTACATTAGACTTTATAACAGCAAAAACACAGGAAATTAAAACAGCGATTGAAAATGCAGTAATTAGAAGATTCTCTCAAAGTGGATGAAATGATTTAAGTTCTTCACTTGGTGGAGTTGTTTCTCCAAATCTTAGAAATGTTTTAAATGCATATGATACTGATAATATTGCAAATAACATTATTAACAGAAGTGCAAATGATGAACTAAATCCTGAATACAACTTAGTAACAGCTGAAAATAACCCAAGAAAAGCAAAAGAATACTTTGCTTTAAATAGTTCAGATTCACTTGCAAACCAAATTAAAGACACTTTAAAAGGAGCAAAAGCTTTTGTTGATTTAATTAATTCAAATCGTGGTTATGAAGGACAATTAACCAATGTTTTAAGTTTTGTTACTAAAAATGGAGACAATTATTCCGGTGATGTTCGTTTCACTTTCCCGAATGTAGCAAGAGCAGAATCAAGATTTTTAACAAGTGTTTATACAAGTAATATTGAATCTAACTTAAAAAACACTCTTGAACGATTTGAACTTAATCTTGAAGGAAAATTACAAGTTAATCCTTTAATGGTTTTTGCAAGAGAAGGAACAAGAATTTTAGGTTCAACCAATATATTACAAAGTGCTGATTTTGTCTTTATAAACGATCAAAATAAAGTATCAGATCACGTTGCTATCAATGATGCTTTTACTAAAAATAATGATGCTGAATTAGCTAAATTAATAACAAAAATCGGATTTAATACTAAAGATAACATTTTCGATGACAAAAGAAACGGAATTTCCCTTTATGAAGCATTCAATTCTTCATTAGAAAAACTAAATATTTCTACAACTGCAACTGAATATAATACTGTTGTATTTAATAACTTTAAAAACTTCTTTGAATTTGCTTCATTAGATTATTCCAAAGCAACTTTAGTTTCTGTAACTAAAGATGTTGCAACAGGCAAAGAAAGTGCAGTATTTAACTGAAATATTGATTATGTTAAAGCTAAATTTGATCTCAATAAATTTAAAGAAGAATTACTAAAAAGTTCTGCTGAAAGTGCTAAAACAAAAGAAATGATTCAAAATGGTGATGATCAAGTAATTGCTAATGAAATGATGTTTAGATTTAGAAAAAGTCATTACTTTTTAGCAATTAAAGACTTTAATCCACTAACTGAATTAGAACAAAATAAAGCTATTTTTTCAGAAAAATACGGAATTTCCTTTTTAAGTTCTTCATTTAAAACGGGTCTTGTTTATGATTTAAGTAAATATTCAAAAGATGAACAATATATAAAATATGATGCAAATAAATTGCAAACAATTTTAAAAGAATACGTTACTAAAATTTTAGGTAAACAAGAAAATATTGATCAAATATTAGCTAATGTTAATTCTCAAGATTTATATTTACTTGTAGGAAATATTATAACTTGAAATAACAATGGGCTAATCAATCAAATAACTTTAGGTGATGTCATCTTTAATGAATTCAATAGCGGGCAACCAAGTTCTGATGTTCTTAACTATAATCTTTCCAGAGTTGAAGCATCTATTGGTGATAAATTTACAGATTATATTTACAACATTGCTGAAACTTTAACAAGAGATTATGTACAAACAACTTATGTTCCAAGTTTTAAAGATTTTGGTAATCTACCTGGATATTTAAGTAATTTAAATGAAGCAACTACTGGTTTAGACTATATTGTCGATGCAACTAAATTAAAAATTTGAAATGACAGAAAAAATAATTTTAACAACTCTTCTTCAAGTATTACTCAAGCTGGGAGATCATTAAAATTCGAAGAATATTTACCAAAAACAAAAGATACTTATGTTGAAATTTCAAATCAAATAGACAAATTAAAAGATTTAGCTAAATCTTTTGTAGAGCAAATTTTACTAATAGCAACAACTTACACAGGCGATAAAGAAGAAGAAGGTAAAAAATTAATAGAAAAATTAAGAGAACAAATTAACAAAATTAATGAGCAAAATAGTGACTTAACAAATAAAAGATTCAAAAAAGTTATTGACATTAAAAACAAAGTTTATGGGTCATACATTTCTAGAACTACCTTCTCACCAAGAAATGAAGATAGAACTTCTTCTTATTTTGGAAGATTCATTACAAGAAATAATGGATATTTCAAAGATACAGTTGAAAAAGAAAAAATTGGTTTAGAGTTATATGATGAAAATAGAAACGAAATAGTGGATGATTCAATCAGATTAAAAGACTTTGATGGAAATAAAATTAATACAAGAGCAAAAGCATTCTTTGTCTCTCAAATTTTAAACTACGGAGTAGGAAGTAGAAACATTTCAGGATTATTTAGAAATAAAGAAAAAGATGCTGTTGTTCTTTATGGTTTTGTAAAAAATAAAAAAGCAAATAAAATCAAAAAAATTAGATTTACTGATGTTATTACAAAAGAAGTTAAATATCTAGATGTTAATTTTAAAGATACAAATAATTTATTTTATTTATCAAAACAAGGTGATGAAAGTTCCAAAGTTACTTTATCAGACTTAGGTTACTCTTCATGAGTTTCAGACTATGCAATTATGGCTAAATATCGTGATACCTTACTAAAACCAAAACACAAATACTTTGTGGAATTTGTTGATGAAAATAACGAATTTGTGGAAGAATTATCACTTGGGGATTTAGAAGTAATTTCTGAAAATGGAAAAACAGATACACAATCTTCAATAAAAATTTATAAAGATAAAACAAAAGAAAATAAAGCAATAATAGATATTGACTTCCAGTTCAATATAACAGGATAATAAAGGAGAAATATGAGAAAAAAATTTAAGAAGAACCTATTAATTTCTGGTTGAGTTTTATCATCAACTTTAAGTTTATCTATTATTTCTTGTTCAACAAATAATGAAAATCAACATTCTTCAACAGTAAGTAAGAAAAATTACGACTTTGGTTTAGCAACTGAACCAATTAACAACTTAAACTACATTAGATATAAATCAATGGACAAAATTTTACCTGCTTTAATTGATCCTTTTGTTAAATCAGGACCTACTTCTAGTTTGAAGTCAATTATTCGTGTTAATGATTTTAATATGGTTATGATTGATACAAGTAACACTAAAGATGCTAATGGTAATGATTCTAATAATTTCAATGATTTCTTTAAAAATAAAGGAGAATTAGAGCAAACTGATGGTTATGGAAGAGTTACTGGATCATTTTTAAGATTAGCTGATTTTGGGTTTGTTGGTGGTCTTGGTAAAGGATCTTTAGGTGATTTAAGAAGAGGTGCATCAATTTATGGTTTTAGAAGTCCTAAAAACTCAAATAACTATTTCGCTTTTACAGGATCTTTAAACAATAAACAAAATTTATGAAGTAATAAGGATGTTATAAATGCTCAAGATTTAAGAGACTATCTAGAATATATTTTAGACTTAAACACCGGTTCACAAAGACTGGATCAAGTTAAAAAATATGGTTTTAGAAGTGCTGAAAGATTTATTAATGCTCAAAAAGACTATTTACAAAAGTTTAATGAGAATTATAAAAATCCTTGAGGTCGTAGAAAATACATTTTAAATGATAAAAAAGAGTGAATTCAAGATCCAAATCAAAAAGTTTGAGAATCTCAAATCAAAAACGAAAATGGCGAACCTTTAGATACAAAAGAAATTGAAGAAATTAAAGCAGCAGCTCTTGATTTTGGATTTTACACAGGTCAATTATTTTTAGATTATACTAACGAAGAAATTGAAAAAAACTTAGAACACAATCCTTCTTTCTTTATTCCAAATAAAGATAAAAAAGATAATCAAACTTTTAAAATTTTAGTAGATGCAAATGCAACTAAAGAAGCAGATAAGTTTAAAACAGTGACTTTAGTAGCGAATCCTTTTGTTAATCCTTATCAAGAATTTTCACTTTCAGATAACAAAATAAAAACTAAATATAATCAAATTGCAAATAGTGAAAACAGTTTTACAGCAATTTTTGATGAAAATAAAACTCCAAACTTAAGTTATTTACTTCAAAATATTTTTATGAACTTATATCCAGCAAATAGAAAATATATTGAAACTGTTGCTGGTGGAATTGATAAATTTGGTTCAGATACTAAAAAATTCCTAACAAGCGGACCTTTTAATATGAATAAAGATGATATTATTTTAGGACCACAAGGACAAATAGTTTTAGAAAAAAATAAAGACTATTATGATGCTAAAAATACCATTACTAATAAAATAAAAATTTATTTTTCAACTGATAGAAATACTAATGCAACCTTTTTTGAAGATGGTTATGTTTCACAAACCTACATTCCAGCTTCTAAAATTAATAAGTATTGATCAAATGAAGAATATAAACAATATTTAAATAAAAATCAAGGTTATGGAACAATTGCTTTTGGATTTAACTTAGATAATGAAACAAATGCATCTAGTTACATTCAAGATCAAGATTTAAGAAATGCAATTTATTATGCTGTAAATAGAGAAGATGCAATTAAATTTGTTGGATGAGATTTCTCTTTCCCAGTAAATACTTGAACTTCATATGGACAATACAGAACTTTTGATGGAAAAAACATTGAAACTTACTTTAGTGATTTAAATTCAAAAGCTAAAAATCAAAAAGAATTTAACCTTTTAAATTATGACTTTTTAGTGCATTTATCAAAAGGTTATACCTTTGAAAAAACTGTTAGAGGCGATCTTGCGTATGACGTTAATACAGCAAAATACTATATTGAACGTTTCAAAGCAAAACATCCAAATCTACAAAAAGTGTACTTAACATTTTTAAATAACTCATCAGATGAACAGAAAAAAGCAGGTTTATTTTTAAAAGAATCTTTAAACAAAGCATTCAATGGTTATGTAGATTTAGAAATTAAAAGTCTTCCTGAAAACACCTTCGCTTCCTTTATAGAAGAAGGTAAATATGACATAATTTATCAAAATTATGACAAAATCGGTGGAAGTGGTGCTCAAGATTATGTTTCTGTCTTCTTCTTTACTGATGAAATTGATTCTATATCACAAAAAAATATTGCTTTCAAAGACAATCCAGTTGGTTCATATACTTATGCAGAATACATAGCTGATTTAGTATTAGAAAAATCCGATTATAAAGGAAATAACAGGGAAAAAATTACACAAGCTTTAAATGTATATCTTCAAAAAATTCAACAATATATTAATAATAACATTAGTGAAGAATTTAATAAACTAAACAATAAAGATTCCATTAGCAATTTAGAAATTTCTAGTTTTAGTAATAAATATGCAGAACAAGTTGCTAAAGAGTTAGAAAAATCAGAACATAAAAGTGTTTATAATGTTAAATTTACTAAAAATGCATTAGAATATTTTTTAACTAGAAACCAAAACATTAAATATGGAAGATTAAAAAGAATGTACATTAATTTAATTACTAATGAAATGACAGTTGAACAAATAGCTAAGTTAACTAACGATACAAAAACTAGACTTGCTTTTAATCAAAGTATTGATATTTCTAAAGTTAAATTTGATTTTTGAAACAAATTTATAGAACTTGCTTTACAAACAAATACAGAAAATAGAAGCACTTATTCAGATAGAATTGCTGCATTCTTTTCAGGAAACTTTACAACCGATGAACTACATCAAGGATGAACACAAGAATATGTTTATGTTTTCATAGGAGAATTAGAAAAAATAATAAGAGATGGTGCTTTTGTAGTTCCGCTAATGGAAGTTGATACTAACTGAGAAATTACCAAAATTGCAGGAGTTAGTTCACTATACACCTTTGCTTTACAATATGCTTATGACTATACTAATCCACCAATTGCTGGATTACCAAGAAAGAGAGACTAAAATATGGAATTTATAAAGAAAAAAGAAAATAATAAAACCGTTTATTATGATAATAATTTAGTTTATTTTACTCACAGTAGAAATAAAAAACTAACATTAAAAGATAAACTTTTAGCAATGGATTCTCCCTTTTTAAAAACTTTATGAAGATTTTTAAAAATCATATTAGAGTTTTTTATCATTGGTTTAATAGTTATAACAATCACTTTCTTTTTAATAAACGCCGTTCCTGGTTCTAATACTTTAACAGCAGGACTTGATGAATCAGCAAGAAAAACTGTTGAAATTAAATATGGACTCAATTTACCAATTTGACAAAGATATTTCAACTATTTAGGTGGAATTTTTAAAGGTGATTTTGGAATTTCATTATCGCTTTTCCCAGGTCAAGAAATAAATTCCTTTATTTGAGAAAGATTCTATAAATCCTTTTTAGTCGGTATTTTCTCAGTATTTCTAACTGTTTCTATTGGTATTTCTATAGGAATTTGAGTTGGAAAAAATCCAGGAGGAATTTTAGATAATGTTTCAACCATATTAGTAAGTATTTTCTCTTCTGTTCCTTCAATTATCTTTGCATTAATTTTAGTATTTTTAGGAAGACTAGTTCATTTACCTTACATCTTTGATCACAAAGATTTATTAACATACGTCTTACCAGGACTTGCATTATCGCTAGGAAGTATTATTGTATATATTAAATACATAAGAACTGAACTTAATAGAGAATTAAATTCAGTGCATGCAAAATTTGCTTATTTAAAAGGGTTATCTAAAAGTCGTTTTGTGTGAAAACACGCACTAAAACCTTCTTTATTCCCAATTGCAACATTCTTCCCTGCTGTTATTTTCGGTTCATTTATTGGAAGTGTGTTTATTGAGCAAATCTTCTTTATTTCTGGTTCTGGAGCAACTTTACTACAAGCCATTCAAACTAAAGATTATAATGTTATTTTATTCTTGATTATTATTTTCTCTTTCTTAACAATTATTTCTTATGCTACTCGTGATATTTTATACGAAGTAATTGATCCAAGAATAAGAAGAAAGGGAGCGTAGAATGTCGTTTTTTAGTAAAATTAAACAAAAAATCAATAATAAAAATAATAAAGCAAAAGAAATGGATCAAATTGATAGAGAATCATTAAAAATGGCTCCTAATCCAGTTTTAAAACCATTTGAATATCAAGCTTGAAAACTTATTGGAAAAGCTTTTGAATATCACACAGATTCACAATTAAAACCACAAACTAAAAAATTTAAAGAATTTGTTTATCGTTATTCTAACAACTCATCTGGAGTTTTAGGATTTATGATTATTTTTATCTTAATTATCTTAGCTCTTATTTTACCTTTTACCACATTAGATCCTAATTTTAGTGATGTTAATAATAGATCATTAACCTTTAATCAAACAGATTCAGAAGGAATTTACCACTTTTTTGGAACAGATAATCTTGGAAGAGATTACTGAGCAAGATTGTGACATGGTTTAAGATATTCTTTATTATTAGCTCTTGTTGTAACTTTTATTGAAGTTATAATAGGATTAACTTTTGGAATAATGATGGGACAATTTGATAAGTTTGATAAATTTCTAACTTTTGTAATTAAGATTTTATCTGTTGTTCCAACAATCTTAATCTTAATTTTAATTACTATTGTTGCTAAACCTACTTTCTGAGTTATTGCGCTTTCACTTTCTTTAACTTCATGAACAGGAATGGCAAACCAAATTAGAGCTCAAGTAAAAAGAGCAAAAAACTTTGAATGAGTTTCAGCTTCTAAAGTTTTAGGAACTCCTACTTATAAAATATTATTAAATTATATACCGGTGATTTTACCAATTTTAATTACACAACTTGTATTTACAATTCCTGGAGTTGTTTTATCAGAAACTTCATTATCATTTATTGGTCTTGCTATTGAAGATATTCCAACACTTGGAAACTTGATATCTGATGGTCAAAAAGATTTCCCAAATTATTTAAGATATGTTTTTGTACCTTCAACGTTTTTAATTTTAATTACCACAAGTGTGCAATTAATCGGTTCAAGTATTCAAGACTCTTTAAGAAGACAAAGATAGGAAAAACAGTATGCAAAAGAATTTAAAAATACTTCGTTCAAGATTAAAAAGAAAGAAAAATAAACTTAAAAGAAAAGTAAAATTATTCTTTCAAAACAAGAAAAATAAGAGTCAATTTGATTTTAATAAAATCTCTAAAAATGTAAAATATCAATCTTTTAAAGATGGTAAACAACTTAAAATTGCTGCTGAAATTAATAATATTCACCTATCATTTTTAAACCCAGCAAGACCTGGAGAAAAAAATAAGGTTTTAAGAGGAACTTCACTAAAAATTTATGAAGGAAAAGTTCATGCAATCATTGGTGAATCTGGTTCTGGTAAATCAGTAATCACATCGTTATTATATGGATTACCAGGAAATAATGCTGTTATTGATTCAGGCGAAATTAAACTTTATAACAACAATGTTGAAAAATTCTCTCTTAAAGATTGAGAAAAATCTCACTTTAGAGGCAGAATTGTTTCAGCTGTATTTCAAAACCCAATGTCTACTTTAAATCCAACTATGAAAGTTGGAGCACAAATTATGGAAGGTATGCTTTTAAATAAAATTGTTAAAAACAAAAAAGAAGCTTACCAAAGAGCTGTGGAATTCTTAAAATTAACCAAAATTAACGATCCAGAAGCGGTTATGAAATTATATCCACACGAAATGTCGGGTGGAATGGTGCAAAGAGTGGTAATTGCTGCTATTGTTGCACTTGAACCTAAAATTTTAGTAATGGATGAACCAACAACCGCACTGGATCCAACAGTACAAGCATTAGTACTTGATGTTATCAAAAACTTACAAGAAAAACTAAAATTAGCAATTGTCTTTATAACTCACGATTTAGGTGTTGTTGCTTCTATTGCTGATTATATTTCTATTATGTATGCAGGTCAAATCATTGAAGAAGGACTTGCAACAGAAATTCTTAAATACCCACAACACCCTTATACATGAGGATTAATTCTCAGTATGCCTGATTTAAATAAAGGAGAAAGACTTGCTACTATTCGTGGAAGTGTTCCTTCTAATTTAAATAATATTAAAGGAGATGCTTTTGCAATTAGAAATGATTATGCTTTAGCAAGAGACTTTGAAATAGAACCTGATTTTTACTTTGTGTCAGAAACTCATAGAGTTAAATCAGCACTTTTAGACAAAAATGCTCCAAAATACAATCCACCAAAAACTATTTTAAAAATATGAAAGGATTTTTTAAATGAAAACAAACAACAATCATAGTGAATCAATGTATACAATTAAGAAAAACCCTTTTGTAAAATCTAAAGTAGTTAGAAAGAATTTAAAAGGATTAGAAGATATGTTATCTCCAAAACACAACGAAGAAATCCTTTTAAAAATGCGTAATGTTGACATTACTTATGGAAGTGGTTATAAAGCATTTCGTGCTGTTTCTGATATAAATTTAAACATTTATAAAGGTGAAGTACTTGGACTTGTTGGTGAATCTGGTTCTGGTAAAAGTACCATTGGAAAATCTTTAGTAGGTCTTGTTCCTTATTCTTTTGGACAAATTACTTTATTAGATAAAGTTTTACCTAAAAAAATGCAAAAAGGATTGAAAGTAGGTAAAGCTTTAAAAAACTATAAAGAAATAGAAAACTTTTTAGTTAATAAAGTACAAATGATCTTTCAAGATCCAGCTAATTCCTTAAATCCCCACGTCACTGTTGAAAAAGTAGTCTCAGAAGGATTAATCAATGCTAAAAACGCTAAAGAAATTTACTTACTTAACTTCGATCAAGATGTTAAAAAAGAAATTTATGCTTTATTAAAATCTAAGAATTCTGCTTCACTAAAAGAATATTTACTTTTTGAAAAAGAATTAGATTTAAACATTTTAGAAAATTCATCTTTAGCTTTTGATTTTCTCTATAACCAATTAGCTACTAAATTAAATAACAATAATGATCTTGAAGTTTTAGAAAAACTTAATTTTTATAAAACAGAAAGAGAAGAGAAAAACAAAATTTCAGAAAAAGATGCAAGAAGTGAACTTGTTAAAGAAATTTTAAAATCAGTAGGACTTGATGACTCTGTTTTACCAAGATACCCATTAGAGTTTAGTGGTGGACAACAACAAAGAATTGGAATTTCAAGAGCTGTAGTTTTACGACCACAATTACTTGTAGCAGATGAACCAATTTCTGCTTTAGACGTTTCGATTCAAGCACAAGTTGTTAATATCTTTAACGACTTAAAAGATAAATATAATTTAACCATTCTTTTCATTGCTCATGATTTAAGAATGGTAGAGTATATCTCTGACCGTATTGCTGTAATGAATAAAGGTAGAATTCTTGAAATTGGTAAAACCGAAGAAATAATGAATAAATCATTACACCCTTATACCAAAAGTTTATTAGATGCTGTTCCTTCAATTGAAGGTAAAAAAGGAAGTCTAATAGGATATGTATATGATATTAATATGCATAATTATTCTGAAACTAATCAACCAGAATGAATTAAAATAAATGACGATCACTATGTTCTTGGAACAGAAGAAGAGATCGAAAATTGAAAAAAAGGAATATATTAAAATATGAAACAACAACAAAATAAAAAGAAGAAATTACTTTTATTAAGTGCTCTAACAACCATTTCTTCTTTACCTGTTCTTTCTTTTTTATCATGTAATGTTGAAAAAAAAGAACCAGTAAAAGAAAATGAAGAACTATCTAATAAGAAAAATGAAGAAAAGTTAAAATTAGATATTTTATCAGAAGAAGATAAATTAAAATTTACTAAAAAAATAGAAGATTCAAAAACAATTGATGAATTAAATGAAATTTCAAATGAAATTCAAAATAAAATTTCTGAAATCACAGAAGAATTTTATAAAAATCTAAGAACTGATATTGATGAAAAAATTTCTGACATTATAAAGAAAAATGAATTAACAATCAATTCTTTATCCAATAAAGATAATTATTCAAAATTAAAAGAAATTGAAAAAGAAATTAAAGAATACTTGCAAGGTTTAAAATCAGAAATAGAAACAAAATGAATATCCATTTTAAGTGAACAAGAACAAAAAACTAAAAAAGAAGAATTAACTTCTTTAACAAATGAAGAAAAAATAATAGATTTCAGAACAAAACTAATTGCTACAATTGATAAAGAAAACGAAAATACTAAATATCCAGAAAAAAAATCAGAATTTACTAATAAAATTAATTCTTTTAAATTAGAAAAAAGAAAAACTAAATGAAAAGAAGATTTAACTAAAATTAAAAAATATTCAGAAACTTTTGATTTTGAAATTTTATTAAATGAAGAATATGAAAAAGATTTATTAGAATTTAAAGAAAGAAATGAAATTTTATTTAGTTTATTTTTAGATTTTTTACAAAATGATTCAGATAAAGATATCTATAAAGCAAAAATTTCTAATTCTTCAACAGGCGAAGAAATATCTAAAGTAATAGAACAAATTAAATCTTCATTAACAAAAACAGATGAAGCAGTTATTAATAAATTTAAAGAATTAGTTTCTACTTGAATTGAAACAATAGATAAAGAATCTATTAAAAAAACATTAAAAACAGAAAAAGAAAAAGCTACAACTTTTGAAAAATTAGATTTACTCTTAAATAAAGTTATTGAAGAATATCAAATAGAGTTAATTAGTGTAAAAAATACAGTTAATTCTAGATTAAAAACATTAAATAGATATGATTCTGAAAAATCAAAAGAATTTGAAACAGAATCTCAAAAAATAGCAAAAGATAAAAAACAATTAAGTGTTCTGGCTCAAAATATCTTAATTGAATTTAAAAAATATAAACCATATATTGAATTACAAAAATATTCTAACGAAGAAGAAAGTAGCAAATTTCCCGATAAAAAAGAAATTAAAGAATTATTTTACTATAGTGCCAAAAAATATCCAAATGGTTTCTTTTCAATATCTCCAAGACCATCTACTAAAGTCACAACTTCTACAGAATTCAAAAAAGGCGAGTACAAAGTAGAAACATATAGAACTGGAAAAATAAAAGAATATATTAATTCTGGATTACCAGTTATGGATAGAACTTATACATTAACTAGTGAAGATAAAGCAATAAAAAATAAAATTTTTGAATTAAAAAGTAAAATATTAGATGAATTTTATACATTAAATTCTAATTTTTTAGGTTCAAAAGAATACTTTTTAAAAACAGATATATCCATTGGATTGAAGGTAAAAATTTCAAGATTACTTTATACAATAGATAAATCATTAATTGATGGATATTTTTATTCAGAAGTTTATGAAGCTTTAAGTGGAGAAACATTAGATGGTGAAGTTCTTAAGAAATCAAAAGATAGAAAAGCTGAATTAGAAAAAAATATTCCTGCTGATTTATCAGAATTAAAATCAGAATACGAAGGTACTAAAAAACTAAATCCTTAATAAAAGATAATCGCATTCAATGCGATTATTTTATTTAATTTAATAATTAAACATAAAATTACTATCACTTGAGAACAGGACATTATTCAAAATTTATTAAAATTTGAAAGACCTGACAAGTA
>NZ_JBTGVG010000013.1:0-30973 GCF_054343455.1 Mycoplasma sp. 1012 | reverse complement strand
TAAAAGCTCTTGATGGAGAAAAATTAACATCATTTGGTTGGGTATAAGTTGTATCAATAATAATTTTATATTCAGGATTTTTTAGTTTTAAAGTAAAGGAAATTCCCGTATTTTTGTCATATTTGGCACTTAAAATGTATTCAACTGGAGGAACTTGAATTCAAGTGTTTCCTTTTGGAAATTTATAACCACCAACAACCCCTTCTTTGATAACTAGTTTACCTGTTACTAACTCTTCGAAATCAAAATCAAACTTAGGAACTTTAGATTCATTTCTTACTCTATCATCTTTATCGTTATCAACTGATAAAACATTTCCAAATAAAGTTAATTTAAAACTTCGGTTTTTAGTTTCTGATGCAAGAAAAGTTTTTTCAATGTACTGTTTTTTTAATACTCAAGATGCAATATTGGTTTTAGGATCTAAAGTTCAAATTAAGTCTTTTCAAAAAGGTTCAAGTTCCCTTTCTCTTTCGATTTCATTTTCTGAATAAAAGACTGTATTTAATTTGTTATTATCAAATGTAAGTTTATTAATTCCTTCATTGGTGGAAATCTTTTTAAATCCGCTAATTTTATATCAAACATCACTCTTAATAACTGAATCATCTTTTTTGTAAAAAGCAAATCTAACAAATGCAAAATCATCATTTGCATTTTGAATTTCTGAAATTTTAAAGCGATTTTTAGGTAAAGAAAAATTATTATATTCTATTTCATCACCAGGATAATTTAAAATAATGATTCTATTTAATTCATCTAAATTATTTCTATAATAAGTTGCATCATTTTCTTTTAATTGCTCTTTATTAACATTGATATCTGATAAAGTTATTTTATTTAAAATAACTGCAGGGTAAAGTTCTTGTTGGTAATCATTTACAACATTATCTAACACATATTCTTGTTCATTTGTAAATCTTTTGTTATTATCTAAAATATTAATAAAACCGATTTTAAATGATAATGATCACTTATTTATTTGTTTTATATCATAGAGATAATAAAAGTATTTAGATAATAAATCATTTAAACTTGCAGTACTTTTAGTGATTCCAGTTTTAGTAATTAATTTAGCATCTAAAGGAACAAATCAGTCGTTATCATAACTTTGTCCAACTGAAGAAGAATCATCAGTTGCATTTGCTAATTTGAAAAAATAATTCATTTTTTCTAGATGATTTTGGAAAAGAAAATCTTTTATATTAAATGCTCTATATAAGGTAACTTCCCCTTGTTTAATAGCTTTTCCTTGAACTTTTCTATGTTGAAAATTAGTTTCATTAATTTTATTAATTTCAGTTTTGAAATTTTCTTCTATTTCACTGTAATTTCCTCTAAAATCAGCTGCTGTAAATTGTTTACCATTGATTGGTTTTATTGCTTTATAAGTAAAATGTCTAAAGAAATCAACTGTTTTTATATATCTTGATTTATTTTCAGGTAAAGGTGCTTTTTGTCCATCTATTTTGTATCAAAAGAAAACATTTGCGTCTCCACCTCTAGCAGTGTCTCTAATTTGTTTTATATTATTATAACTTTCAACATTTTCTACATAAATTTCATATCTACCATATTTAGGTAAAATATAAGAATTTTCAATTGCTATTTTTGCATCTTTTGAATAATAGTCTGTGTGAGTTTTTCTTACACCATCTTTAAATTGAAATTCTTCTAATAAATCACCAACCGGTCCACTTAAAAGTTGTAAAATTTTGTTTTTGTTTACTTCATCATCTTTTTCGGTGTTTTCATTTTCAAATTCTACTGCTTTTAAAGAAGTGAGATTAAAAGTTTTTATAACTTGCTTATTAAATAAAATATTTACTGTTGCTTGCAATTTATTTGTGTTATTTTCTAAACTAAAATTAGGCACTATATCATAACTAAAGAAATTCGAAATACCCTGTTTTTTCTTTATTAAATACTTTTTATATGTTTCATTTTCAAGAAATTCTCTAAATTTAATTTTAGATAATTCAAAGTAGTTAATGTCATAAATTTCATCTAAATTAGCAATAGATATATTATTTATAATAGGTGTAATATCTTTAGTAGAAAAATCAATTTCTTTTCTTATTGTTGTGTGCAAATTAGAGTTAGTTTTTGCAACAGCATCTATTGTTACAACAAGAATATTTCTATTATTTTCTTTTAGTTGTAAATCAGAAATTGTGTAATCGATAAAATCTGTATCCAATGCTCCAAAATATAAATTAGAATTTTTTAAATTAATAGAACCAGAGTATAAATATTGTTTCAAATCAAACTTTTCTGTATTAGAATTTAATTGAAAATTACTTAAATTTGCAGTGGCTTCTCTATCAAAAATAGTTTGCAATCCATCATTAGTTGCATCAGTTGCGTTTTTTATTTCATTTAATTTTGAAATAAATTGATCTACTTTATCTAATGATTTGGTGAGATCAAAAATATCTACATCTAATAATTCATTATTTTTAATAAATGAATCAAGTTTTATTTTTTCTTTTAAAAAATTAAATTGTTTTTGTCCTGATAAATTGTTATTTAAAATTCCATTTTCAAATTCTAAAATTAGTATTTTTAAATTTTCTATTTTAGAAAAGAGTTCTTCTAAAGTATTTTTAAAATTATCTATTTCTTGCTTAGTTTTTATTAATTTTACATTTTGAATTAACTCTTTTTTAAAATTATTTTCAATTTTGGAATCATTTAAATATTTGATTAATTTCTCTTTTGAAATATCAAAATCATTTTTTAGAGAATTGATTTTATCTAATAATTGTTCATAATCTTCAAGAGTTTGAATTTCATTATTTCTGTTGATAAAAAATTGTTTTTGATCATCTGTTAAAAAAGCAAATTCTTTTATTTCTTCTATAAATTTGCTTTTCTTGTGATGTAAATATGACTCATTTAAATTTTTTGATTTTATATAATTTTTAAAATTCAATGATAAATAATCAATGTAATTTTGCAATTCATCTATTGTTTTAAAAGACAAGATTTTCTCTTCAGAAAGTCCTTGTTCTACAGTGCTTGAAAAAGTGGATCAATCTTCGATTCTTAAAGATCAATTTTCTTTATAAAAAGAGAAATTATCCAATAGTTCTTTAATATTTTTATCAACTTTTTCTAACTTATTATAGTATTCTTGATAATCAAAATTTTCCTTATTAAATTCAAATTTAAAATTCTTATTGTTAAATCTATAAATGGAAGAATTGTTGAAATTTGTATCATTTATTTTTGTAGCAAAATTAGTAATTTCACTATTTAGTTTTTTATTTTCATCATCAATTATAGGTAAATTTTGAATTATGCTTTTTAGTTCATTAGTTTTTTCTTTAAAATTAAAATTTTCAAACTTACTTTTTAAAATTTCTTTAAAGATTTCATCCTTAAAATTAATAATTTTGTTGTTTTTATTAAATAATATTTCTTTTTTGACAGAAAAAAGATAATTTAACTCTTCAAAAGGCATTTGGGCGAATTTATTATACTCATTAACAAAAGATTTAAGTTCATTAATTTGCTCTTCTCTTTTAGTTAAATCTCTTTCTTTTGTATGTAAAAATCAACTATAAAAATTTCTTAATGGTTCATTTATTTTATAATTGGGTTGTTTAAGAATAAAAATTTTTAAATTTAGATTTTGTTCATTATATTTTCTATTATAATCTTTAGCTTCAATATTGTTGTTATTATATAAAATAAGTGATGTTGCAGTTCCTATTATAGTACTTGAACCAATAAGAGAAGCGCTTATTCAGAAAATTGCTGCTTTCTTTTTTTTATTATTTTTCATATTTGCCTTATTTTTTAGATAAATTTAATTTATATATTGTTATATTATTGTTTTCATCTGTAACTAAAATTTTAAATACAGATTTAATTTTTGTATTGTTTTTAATGTTGACTTCAGATAAAACTTCCTTAATTTGAATTCTTAAATTTTCTTGATTAGGAACTGAAATATTTGATTGTTCTAAATTTGGTAATTCGATATCATAACTAGTTTTAAAAGAATTAAAATTTTCGATAGGTTTATTATTTATTAAAATAGATTTTAAAAAACTAAAGTTAGAATTTTGAGTTAAAATTTTTAAACTATTTTTTACTCAAAATTGAAAATCTGTAATTCCTATCATTGAATCACCACCATTTGCTGTTTTAGCTGAATCTCATGAAAATTTAAATCATCTTGTATTAATAGGATCAAAATTAAAAATGGTTTGATTAGACACGTTAGTTCCATAAAGTGGGTTTGCTGGAGTTATATCAAATTGACTTCCTTTGTTTTTGTCTAAATTTGTAACTTCTGTTCAATTTTCCCCATCATTAGAATAAAAAAAATAAAAGGTTTCTGGCAATGTGCTTCCTCCCCAACCGTTTTTAAATCAATTGATTCTAATTTGAGAAATAGATTTTCTTTCATCTCATTTAAAAACTATTGTTTTGTCTGAAATGGAAGTATGTCTATTGTGGATATCTCTATTATCTCATCTAGACTCTATTCCTTGATCGCTATCAAGCATTTTTCAAAAATCATAATTTGCTTGATTAGAAATTTTTGTTGATTTGTCATAATCAATTTCTTTTCTGGCACTTAATTCATCAATAGCAGGTAAAACACTTCTTACGTATTCATCTCCATCTACTTGAGTTCTTGTATAAATTGTTAATTGAGTAGTTAAAGATGGATAATCCTTAATGTGCCCCTGAATTGTTGTGGAGTAATCAATGAGTATTTTTTCTTCAAAATCAGTGTCTCAAACAACTTCTTTTTCAAAACTAAAATCTGTATTATTTATAATTAAAACAGTTTTTGGTAAATCTTGTTTAGTAATAACTTTTCCTTTATTAAAATAAAGAATTGGTTCTTGAACAATAAAATTAGTTTCTCTACTAACATCATTTACTGTTTCTTTTATTTTAAAAATATCTGAATTTACTTTTGTGTAAATTCCTTCTTTAAAATTTGGATTAGGATTTTTAGGTGGAAATTGTTCTGAATTTATATTGTCATTGTTGTTGTTAGAATTACATGAAACAACAATCAAAGATGTTGATAAAGTTGCTAATAATAAAGGAAAAAAGATTTTTTTGTATTTTTTATTCATAAATATTCCTAGTTATTTAAATCTATAAAATTAGTTCGTTCTTGTTCGGAAATTCTTTTCATTTTAAATCTTGAATTTTTAATATAGTGACTAATTCTTTGGCAGTGATGTGCCATTCTTTCTATTGTTCTAAGTAAAACGCTATAATCAAAATCTTTTTCTAATTGTTTTCTGCCTTCTTCTGTTTTTAATCTTTCAACATTGGATTTTGCAAATTCTAAAGTTAAAATATTTAAATTATTAGACATTTTGTCGATAAATTCACTACGCTCTTTTGTTTGTTCTTCAAGCTGAGAAGCGGCATTTTTAATTAAAACAAGCACTAAAGAAACAAGTTCTTTAATTTCTGCAACAATTTCTGGTTCTATGTCAAAGAAAAGTTCGTTTTTCGAGTCATAAATTCTATTTAATTCAATAATTACACTTCGACCTAAACCCATAATTTTATCAATAGAACGGGAAGATAAAATTAAAGATAAATGTGTTTTGGCTTCATTTTTAGTTAAATTATTAGAACTTATTTGAACTAAATAATTGTAAATTAAAGTTCTAGTGTTATCAATTACTTCTTCAAGTTCAGAATATCTTCTAAGTAATTTTGTATCACCAGTTTCAATATATTTATTTAACAATTCAATTCCTGCTTCTGAAATTTTAGCTTGTGAAAATAAAGCATTTTTTGCAGCTTTTAAAGCTAAAGAAGCATTTTGCCCTATTAATTCTTCTGGAAGATAAATATCAAATTCAGCTCCAACTCTTTTCTCTTTGATAAGAAAATTTACTAACTTTTCTAAATATTTTATTAATCAGAAAAATATGGAAACTAAAATGAAATTAAAAAGTAAATGTGCAATTGACAATTGAAGAGCTTTTTGATTTGGAACAATTAACTGAATAAAATCTGAATAAAAGGTAAAAGGTGATAAAAATGGCAATAAAATTAAGGAAATTGTGAAGTTAGTGAATCCTCAAATTAATGCTATTTTTTTAGAATTATTATTTTTTGATGTAAATGAAACAATCAATCCTGTTACTGTTGTACCTAAATTAGCACCAAAAACAAGAGCAATTGCGGAAGGCAGTTGTAATAAGGAATTTGATTCATTGAAAACAACTTGATATAAAGTAACTGTTGCGCTTGATGATTGCAATAAACCAGTTAAAACAAAGGAAAATAGAAAAGATAATCAAGGATTAATTCCTGCAATTCTTAAAGTTTCTTTAAAGAAATCTTCCTTTACTATTTGTTTTGCTGCACCTGACATTATTTTTAAAGAAAAGAATACCATTCCTATCGAAACTAAAATTAAAAAGATATTTACAGCTTTTTCTTTTTTTGTTAAAAGGGAACCAAAAACTCCAAGAAACATAAAAAGAACAAAGTATTCAGTAAATTGAAAACTCGATTGAAATGAAACAATCAATGAAGTAGTAGCAGTACCGATATTTGCTCCTAAAAGAAAAGCAATTGCAACTCTTAATCCGATAAATTTAGCAGCTAATAACCCCATAATTAGAGCGATCGCACCATCCGAAGACTGAATTAAAGTGGTAATAAGTACGCCTACCATAAGTGCGATAAAATTATTTTTGGAAATAACTTTAATTATTTTTTTGAATTTACTGTCTCCAATATTTTTTAATGTAGTTGATAGTTTTTTAGTCGCAAAAATAAACAAAGACAAACTGGCTAATGCAAATATAATTGCTAAAGTAGTTGTTTCAAAAATCATATATTAGGAAATTAATTAAAATTTATTAATTATATTTCCTAGTCCTCCCATTCCATTTTTTGACATTTCTTTCATTCTTTTTGAAAGCATTTCAAATTCAGTTAAAAGTTTGTTATAATCTTGAACACTCTTGCCACAACCTTTTAAAATTCTATTTTTTCTTGATGGCATTTTTAATAGTTTAGGATTCTTCCTTTCTTCCATAGTCATTGAAGAAATGATAATTTCATATAATTTAATTTTTTCATCAACTCCTTCAACTTGAGAAAGATCAATATTTTTAGGTAAACCTGGTATTAATTTTATTAATTTAGAAAATTTTCCCATTTTTTTCATTTGATGTAATGAATTTAGTAAATCATCTAAATTGAAATTACCAGCAAGCATTCTTTTACCTAATTTTTCTGCTTTTTCTTTATCAATAACTTCTTCTGCTTTTTCAATTAAAGATAAAACATCTCCCATTCCTAAAATTCTATCTGCCATTCTATCAGGATGGAATAAATCAAAATTATTAGTTTTTTCACCTGTTCCTATAAAAACAATAGGTAAGTTTAATAATTTTGTTAATGAAAATGCAGCACCACCTCTAGCATCTGAGTCTAATTTAGTTATAATGGAACCTGTTAATTTTAAATAATCATTAAATGTTTGGGCAACATTAATAATATCTTGTCCAGATAAGGCGTCTGCAACAAAAAATATTTCATTTGGTTTTGCTATTTCTTTAACATCAACAAGTTCGTTCATTAAATTTTCATCAATAGATAAACGTCCAGCTGTATCTATAACTATAAAATCATAATATTCATCCTTAGCTTTCTGAATTCCGTTTTTTACTATATTTTGAACATTAGTATCATTTTCAAAATAAACATCAACATTCAATTGTTTACCAAGAACTTTTAATTGTTCTATAGCAGCAGGACGATAAATATCTGCAGCAATCATTAGTGGTTTTTTAATCATTTTTTTTCTTAAAAAATAACTAACTAATTTTGCTGTAGAAGTAGTTTTACCAGATCCTTGTAATCCAGTCATCATTATGATTGTTCTTGTTTGATCTAATTTTATTTCCTTTGTTTTTCCACCAAGGATTTTAGTTAATTCATCATTAACAATTTTAATCATTTGTTGTCCTGGATTTAATTTACCAATTATTTCAGAACCAATTGCTTTTTCTTTAACTTCTTTAATAAAATCTTTTACAACAAGCAAGTTAACGTCAGCTTCTAAAAGTGCTAATTTAATTTCTCTTGTAATTTCTAATAAATCTTCTTCTTTTAAAATTGTTTTTGAGCTAGCTTTTTGCATAGCTTTTTGTAATCTTTTCCCTAAAAAATCTAACATATTGCTTAATTATATAATAATTAATACCGTTTTTAGTAATATTAATAAAATATTTTGAAATTTTATTTTTTATTTGTTTTTTTAATCAAAAATTCATATTTTCAAAATTAAATGTTTTCTTTTAAGAATGATAAAATATTCAAAATATCTGTTTTATGTTTTGTTGAACATAAAGCAAATATTTTTACTACAGTCATGAAAACTGTAACTATTTCTTTATTTAAAATTAGTTTTAATTCTGTTAAATGTTTAGAAGTTTGACCAAGTAATAACATAGAATTGCTAAATAATGAAATAGGAATATTTAAATAAACCATTGGTTGGAAACCGGATGCGTATTGTTGTTTTTGAATTGATATTTCAATATTAATTCCATTATCAAAAGAATGTAAAAAAGTAGGTAAAACTATATTTTTTTGACTAAAATTTATTTCTTCAATTAATATTTCTTCGGATTTTTGATATTGAATTTTCTTTTCTTCAAAATAAAAGTTATATTTTTTTATTTTTTCAATTAATTTGTTAATATCGATTGTACTAATCATTTTATTTTCTATTAATTCTTTTAATATTCATGATAATTCAAAAAGATTTTTCTTTTTATTTTTGTAATTTACAAATTCAAATTCTTTGTTTTGTTCAGCATCTTTATCATAACTAATTTGTCACTCAAGAAAACAATTATCTTGAAAAAAATCTTTTGTTGTAGCAAATGTCTTAGGAAAATCTATTTCACTTTCTTTGATTTTTCAACGAAATTTTCCTTTATTTTTGGAAGAAAAAAATAATTCTAAAATTCCACTATTATTTTTAATTTTCATAATTAAATTATATTACATAATGTGATAAAATAAAGTAATGAAGCAAATTAATCTTGAAAAAAATATACACTTAGTTGAAAAACAAAAAATTCAACTCGGAAGTTATTATAGTCCTAAAAAAATAGTTCAAATAGCTAAAAAATGGGTTATGGAGGAAATTAAAAATAATGCATTTGACCACATTTTGGATTTAGGTGTTGGTTATGGTTCTTTTATTAATGAATTTCTAGATTCAGAAAGCAATTTTATTGCAACTGATATTGATGAATTCAGTGTTAATTTTATAAAAGAAAATTTCCCTAATATTTCCATTTATAAAGAAAATTCGCTTATAAAAGTAAATAGAAGAAAATATAAAATAGAAGAAAATGAAAAAATTCTTATAATTGGGAATCCACCATATAATGACACTTTAAGTCAATATCAAAAAAATAAAAAAGGTTCTTTTGAAATGGATGAAAATCTTGTTTCAAATGATTTAGGTTTATCATTTTTAAAAATGTATAATGAACTTAAAGCAGATTTAATTTGTGTAATTCACCCACTTTCTTTTCTTATAAAAAAACAAAATTTTAATAAATTAAAATCTTTTTTTCAAAACTATAAACTTGAAAAATCTATGATTTTTTCAAGCAAAGAATTTGAACAACTAAAAAATAGAAAAACTAATGAATTTCCTTTAATTTTATCTTTATATAAAAGACAAAACAATATCGAAACAAATTATGAAGATATCTTAAAATTCAAATTTAATATTTTTAATCATCAAGATTTTTTTATCTTAAATAATTTCAATACAATTGATTCAAAAATACATAAATATCCTTTTAAAACTGAAGAAAAAGACATTTTATATTTTTATACATTAAGAGACATAAACTCATTAATTAGAAATAAAACCTTTTTAAGTAAAAAAATAAACAATGCAATAGCAGTTTCTATAGAAAATTTATATAAATACTGCTGATTAGATTTTTGTAAAAATAATTATTCTAATTTGAAAAATAAATTTTTATACTCTAATCTTAGTCCTTTATATACAGAAATGATTGAAAATGATTCAATAAAAAAAATGTTAGTTTCTTGAAGTTTATTAAATAATCAAACATTTAAAGAATTTGTTCAAAATAATAATCTTGAAGATAAAATTAAAAAATTTTATAATATCGATAATTTAGAAATTAATTTTAAAAAATTAGATAACATATTTAAATCTACTTTAACTTTGTAAGATTTATTTTCTTTTAATAGACTGTAAATATTAAGAAAAGTCATTAGACTTAACAAAACAAGTCTTCCTTTTATAAAGTTTGATATATTATTAACTATTAATTAATTTGCTATTTAATTTCTTTTCAAAACCAAGGTAATGAGAAATCATTTGGATTTTTAGCATTTGCTCTAATGATTTGAGCGCCAAAAGAACCGGTATTTTTTAAATTTAATGGATTTTCATTATTTCAATTAATTCCAAAAAAGTTATATTCATCAGTGTCATATCTAAAAATTTCTGAAGTTCCTCCGCCATTTCCTGATGTTCACAAACCAACTAAACTATTTTTATCAACAAACATCCCGGAACCAGAGTTACCTGAACCAAAATATAAAGGTGAAAAATTTGGTGACTGTGCAAAAATTACACTATTTTTTCTTAAATCAGGACGGTGATTTATATAACCAGTTTTAGATCCTCAATAAGGGAAGCCTAAATGTGCCATATCTGTTATATTTGGTACAAAAATTTCTGCTGTTTTATAGTCAACATCCAATTTAACATTTTCTAATGTTTGTAAATTTTGAAAATGTTTAACAATACCCATTCTACCTTCTCGTTTTGCTTCTTTAACATAATCTCCTCAATCAACAATTGAAACAGCAGCATCATAATTTCCTTTTTGTTTGCTATCTTTAGAAATTTGATTTCTTTCTCCTGTTCCTACCCATAAAATTTTGGTAGGAATTTGACCAAAACCTACTTCATTTCGTGTTGAAGGATAACCAAAACCATCATTTATATCATTTCTATATTTATCACTTTCAATAAAAATATTTCTATGACTTATTGGTGTATATGGCAAGTTTTCTCCTGAAATTTTAGAAAGTTTATCAACTTCTTTTTCAACATGGTGATTAGTTAAAACATAAAATCTATGATCATTAATGTCATCATTAACTTTAGCTATTATTGTTGCAGAACCATTTCAAAGAGTATGGTTAATATTGGGAACATATTTAATTGCTCTTGATTTTACTGTATTTACAAGTTCTCAATTATGTCACTCACTTCTAATTCACTCTCTATCTGGTTTATATCCTTCATGAATTTTATAAATCACATTTTGATTTGGATTATAAATACTATAATCTGAATCAACATTTTCGTCATTATAATGTAAGATTGGTTGTTGTTGTAAATCGTAATTTACATGTTCATAATTATATTGATTAGTTTTGTAATCACTAAAATGTTCATTTTGCTCACTATTTGTATATTTCATTACAATTTTTGCTGGTGCAAAATTTAAAATAAAAGCTCTTGATGGAGAAAAATTAACATCATTTGGTTGGGTATAAGTTGTATCGATAATAATTTTATATTCAGGTTTTTTTAGTTTTAAAGTAAAGGAAATTCCCGTATTTTTGTCATATTTGGCACTTAAAATGTATTCAACTGGAGGAACTTGAATTCAAATGTTCCCTTTTGGAAATTTATAACCACCAACAACACCTTCTTTGATAACTAGTTTACCTGTTACTAACTCTTCAAAATCAAAATCAAACTTAGGAACTTTAGTTTCATTTCTTACTCTATCATCTTTATCGTTATCAACTGATAAAACATTTCCAAATAAAGTTAATTTAAAACTTCGGTTTTTAGTTCCTGATGCAAGAAAAGTTTTTTCAATATACTGTTTTTTTAGCACTCAAGATGCAACATTAGTTTTAGGATCTAAAGTTCAAATTAAGTCTTTTCAAAAAGGTTCAAGTTCCCTTTCTCTTTCGATTTCATTTTCTGAATAAAAGACTGTATTTAGTTTGTTATTATCAAATGTAAGTTTATTAATTCCTTCATTAGTGGAAATCTTTTTAAATCCATTAATTTTATATCAAACATCACTTTTAATAACTGAATCATCTTTTCTATAAAAAGCAAATCTAACAAATGCAAAATCATCATTTGCATTTTGAATTTCTGAAATTTTAAAGCGATTTTTAGGTAAAGAAAAATTATTATATTCTAGTTCATCACCAGGATAATTTAAAGTAATGATTCTATTTAATTCATCTAAATTATTTCTATAATAAGTTGCATCATGTTCTTTTAATTGTTCTTTATTAACATTGATATCCGATAAAGTTATTTTGTTTAAAATAACTGCAGGATAAAGTTCTTGTTGATAATCATTTACAACATTATCTAACACATATTCCTGTTCATTAGTAAATCTTTTGGTATTATCTAAAATATTAATAAATCCAATTTTAAATGATAATGATCACTTATTTATTTGTTTTATATCATAAAAATAATAAAAGTATTTAGATAATAAATCATTTAAGTTTGCATTGCTTTTAGTGACTCCACTTTTAGTAATTAATTTAGCATCTAAAGGTACAAATCAGTCATTATCATAACTTTGTCCAACTAAAGCAGAATCATCAGTTGCATTTGCTAATTTGAAAAAGTAATTCATTTTTTCTAGATGATTTTGGAAAAGAAAATCTTTTATGTTAAATGCTCTATACAAGGTAATTTGGTCTTGTTTAATTGCTTTTCCTTGAACTTTTCTATGTTGAAAATTAGTTTCATTAATTTTATTGATTTCTGTTTTGAAATTTTCTTCTATTTCACTGTAATTCCATTTAAAATCGGCTGCTGTAAATTGTTTACCATTAATTGGTTTTATTGCTTCATAAGTAAAATGTCTAAAGAAATCAACTGTTTTTATGTATCTTGATTTATTTTCAGGCAAAGGTGCTTTTTGTCCATCTATTTTGTATCAAAAGAAAACATTTGCATCTCCACCTTTATTTTTATATTTAGCATCTTTTATATTATTATAACTTTCAACATTTTCTACATAAATTTCATATCTACCATATTTAGGTAAAATATAGGAATTTTCAATTGCTATTTTTGCATCTTTTGAATAATAGTCTGTGTGAGTTTTTCTTACACCATCTTTAAATTTAAATTCTTCTAATAAATCACCAACTGGACCACTTAAAAGTTGTAAAATTTTATTTCTATTTATTTCGTCATCTTTTTCGGTGTTTTCGTTTTCAAATTCTACTGCTTTTAAAGAAGTAAGATTAAAAGTTTTTATAATTTGTTTATTAAATAAAACATTTACTGTTGCTTGCAATTTATTTGTGTTGTTTTCTAAACTAAAATTAGGTAGTATATCATAACTAAAGAAATTAGAAATACCCTGTTTTTTCTTTATTAAATACTTTTTATATGTTTCATTTTCAAGAAATTCTCTAAATTTAATTTTAGATAATTCAAAATAGTTAATGTCATAAATTTCATCTAAATTAGCAATAGATATATTATTTATAATAGGTGTAATATCTTTGGTAGAAAAATCAATTTCTTTTCTTATTGTTGTGTGCAAATTAGAGTTAGTTTTTGCAACAGCATCTATTGTTACAACAAGAATATTTCTATTATTTTCTTTTAATTGTAAATCAAAAATTGTGTAATCGATAAAATCTGTATCCAATGCTCCAAAATATAAATTAGAATTTTTTAAATTAATAGAACCAGAGTATAAATATTGTTTCAAATCAAACTTTTCTGTATTAGAATTTAATTGAAAATTACTTAAATTCGCAGTGGCTTCTCTATCAAAAATAGTTTGCAATCCATCATTAGTTGCATCAGTTCCGTTTTTTATTTCATTCAATTTTGAAATAAATTGATCTACTTTATCTATTGATTTAGTGAGATCAAAAATATCTACATCTAACAATTCATTATTTTTAATAAATGAATCAAGTTTTATTTTTTCTTTTAAAAAATTAAATTGTTTTTGTCCTGATAAATTGTTATTTAAAATTCCATTTTCAAATTCTAAAATTAGTATTTTTAAATTTTCTATTTTAGAAAAGAGTTCTTCTAAAGTATTTTTAAAATCAAGAATTTCAGTTTTGGATTTTAGAGATTTTACATTATTTATTAATTCAGACTTGCTTTTTTCATTAATAATGGATTGATTTATTTCTGTTATTAAGTTAGATTTAGATAATTGAAAATTTTCCAATTCATTATTGAATTCAATTTCTAAATATTGTTCTTTTATAATTGTATTTACTTCTTTTAATTTGCTAGTAAAAGTCTTTTTTTGCTCTTTGCTTAAAAAAGAACTATTATTTATTTTTATTAAAAATTCTTCTTTTTTATAAATTAAATAATCACTAAAAAGATTATTTAAACTTATAAAAGAATTTAAGTCATTTAAAATAATATTTATATATTTATTAACTTGGCTTAAATTCGAGAGAGAGAGAGAGAAGACGCTTTTTTCCTGTATTTTTTCTTTATATTTGTTTGTAATTTGATTTATTTCATTTTTTAAATTACTATCAGATTTTTCAAAGTAAAAATCTAAAAAAGAAATTGTATCCTTAATTTCGTTTATCTCTAAATCTAAGTTTTTTATTTTTTGAAAGTAATTAGAATAAGAAAAATTTACATCCATAATGTCATTTAAAAAATTTTTATCTACTAATTTTAAAAGAAAATTATTATAAAAATTTGTAGAGTTTATTTTAGTAGAAAAAATATCTAATTCATCATTTAGATTTTTATTTTGTTGATTTATGTAAACTATATCTTTATTCTTTTCTATTAATTGGTTAGTATTATCTTCAAAATTGAAATTATTTAAATTAATGTTTGAAACAATTTTCTTAATTTTGTTTTTAAATTCAATTAATTCATTTGATTTTTTTAATAAATCAGGATATTTTTTTTCTATCCTTGAGTTTAATAATGTCAAAGGTTTGCTTAAAAAAGCATTATATTCTGAAACGAATTTTTGCAAGTTTAAAGATAACTTTTCTTTTTGATATAAATTTAAATCATTATTATTGATAAATTTAAAATAAAATTTTTCTAATAGTGAATCTAATTCACTGTTTGGTTGATTATAAATAAATGATTTCAATTGATTATTTTGTTTGTTTATTTTTTCATTATTAATTTTTTTAGTAATTAAAATGGAAGTTGTTGTAATCCCTAAAGTTAGAGCAATTATAGGAACAGAAAATACCATTATTGTTTTTTTATTAATTTTCATCATACAAACCTTATTCTTAATCATTTATTTTAATAATTTTAAATATATTATAATGCAAAAAATGTTGTTAAAAACATATTTTTATATATAATTTTACATATTAGAAAGGGAAAAATGGAATTAGATAAAATAAAAAATCTCGAAGATTTAAAACAAGCTAAAAATAAAGTATTTGGACCTGAAGGTGAAATAGCAAAATTAACTAAAGAATTAAAACAAACTACTAACGATAAAAAGGCACAAATTGGAAAAAAAATAAAGGAATTAAAAGAAAAAGCTGAACTTTTTTTTCAAAAAGCTGCTGAAAATATAGAAAAACATAGAATTGAATCTAAAATTCAAAACGAATGAATTGATGTTAATGAACCTTTGGAATCAAAAAGTTCATTACACCCTATAACTTTAGTTTCTAAAAAAATAAGAGAGTGATTTTCACAAAATGGATATTTAGAATACACAGATTCAGAAATTGTTAGTGATGAATATAATTTTGAAAGACTAAATATTGCAAAAGATCATCCGGCAAGAGAAATGCAAGATTCTCTGTATATTAATCAAAATCTACTTTTAAGAACTCATAACACAGGAATAAGTGCAAAAACTTTAGAAATGTTTAAAAATCAGTCTTTTAGTCAATTTTCAATTGGAAAAGTTTATAGAAATGACGAAGATGATCAAACACATTCTCATCAATTTACACAAGTAGACTTTATTAGTGTAGGTAATGTTAATTTTCCAAATTTAATCTGAACATTAAAATCTTTTTTATCTTATGTTTTAGAAGAAGAAGTTCAAATTAGAATGAGACCATCTTATTTTCCATTCACTGAACCTTCAGTAGAAGTAGATGTTTTTTACAAAAATAAATGAATAGAAATTTTAGGTGCAGGAATGCTACATAAAAATGTGCTAAAGCAAGCAGGATATACAAATGATATGAATGGTTTTGCAGCAGGAATTGGTCTTGAAAGAATTGCAATGATAAAATACCAAATTCAGGATATTAGAGAATTTTACAAAAATGATTTAAGATTTTTAAATCAATTTAGAAAGGAAAACTAATGATTTTTTCATATAAAAAATTAAGACAATTAGCTAATCTTGATGCTAAAATTACACTTGAAAATGTTTTAGAAGCAATAAATTCCATAGGTTTTGAAGTTGAAAGTTATCAAAAATTTAATAACATTGAAGGTGTTAAATTTGGTAGAATCAAAAACATCTATAAAAATCCAAATGCTGATAAATTGAATGTTTGTGAAATCGAATTTGCTGATAAAGATAGAGTTATTCAAACTGTAGCAACAAATGTTAAGCAAAATGATTACGTAATGGCATTTGTTCCTGGTTCTACCAATGGAAAAATGATTTTTGCTGAAAAAAAATTACAAGGTATTAATTCAGAAGGGATGCTTGTTTCTTTAAATGAACTTGGTTTTGATACTAACTTAGTTTGAGACGAATTTAAAGAAGGTATTTTTACTTTTCAAAAAGTAAATTTACAGGAAAATCCTTTAGATTTGTTTGATCTTGATGATTATTTAATTGATATTAAAATTCTAAGCAATCGTTCTGATGCTAACTCTTATTTAATAATGGCAAAAGAATTAGCTGCCTTTTTCCTTTCAGAACCTCTAAATATAAATTATAAAAATCCAACATTTAATAGCAACTTTATTATAAAAAATAATGAAAACAATCTTTTAACAGGTATTGAAGCTAAAAAAGATGGTAACTTTAAACTAAATATACAAGATTCATTTTTACTTTTAAAATCAGGAATTAAATTAGTTTCCCCTATAGTTGATTTAACTAATTTAACCTTGATTATGAGCGGAATGCCCACTCATGCATATAATAAAAATACTATTAAAAGTCCTTTACAACCACAAATTTTTTCTGGAAAATTTGAAGCACTTGGTAATAAAATTGTAGATTTTACAAACGCACTTGCCATTTATGATGGAAATAATCAAGCAGTTTCTCTTGCTGGAGTTATGGGAGCAGAAAAAACTTCTATAACTAAAGATACTAAAGAAATTATTTTTGAAATTGGTAATTTCTCTATTAAAGATGTAAGACATACAGCAAAGCAACTCAAAATTGATTCTAATTCCTATAAACAATCATCCAAAAAAGTTTCATTAGGTACAATGCTTTTAGGTCATCATTTTTTATCTAATTATTTAACTGAATTTTCACAAATAATCAATCTACCAAAAATAGAGCAAAAATCTATTTATTTTGATATCAATTACATTAATAGAATTGCAGGAAGTGAAATTTCAAAAACCGAAAGATTTGCAACAGTTAAAAAATCACTAGAAATTCTTAGTTTTGAGTTTAAAGGTGAACAAATTATTGTTCCTAACTATAGACATGATATTGAAGATATAGATGATATTCTTGAAGAAGTTTTAAGATTTTATGGATTTAATAATTTGATTTTAAATCAACCAAAAATTAACTCATTTTTAATTAATAGACCAAATATTATTAAAGAAAAAATCTCTTCTAGTGGTTTTCAAGAAGTTTGAACTTATTCTTTAATTTCAAAAGAACGTAATGTTTTTAATCCTTTTGATTTCAAACAAAATATAACTTTAGAAACTTTCGTTTCCAAAGAAAGAGAAGAAATTAGAAACTCTTTAGCAATTTCTTTAGCAGAAGTGATTGAATATAATCAAAAAAGAAAAATCACAGATATTTCTATTTTTGAAGTAGGAATGGTTAATGAATTTAAGAATGTTTTAGTTTTAGCTTCAACTTCTTATCCTTTCAATCAATTAAAAGAAGTGATTTTAAACAATGTTTCAGAAAATTTAACTTTCAAAAGAGCAGAAGATATTAATAATTTTCACACAGGAACAACCGCTTTAATATACCACAACAACACTCTTGTAGGGTGAATTGGAAAAATTTCTCCATATCTAAATATCAGTGATGCTTTGTTTGCTGAAATCAATTTAGATGCTATTGAAAAAGAGAAAGTAATATTTAAAGAGTATGATAATTCACCATTAAAATCAAGAGACATTACCTTTTCATTAACTAAAAGAGAAAGTATAGAAAACGTCATAAATGAACTATATGCTTTATATCAAAATATTTTTTCAATAAAAATTAAAGATAAATTTGAAACTGAGATAGAAGTAAAAATTACCTTAAATATTCTTTGTGATGAAATTGGAATGAAACTAATTGATCAAAAGTACAATTAAAGAAAAAAGCACTCAATTAATGAATGCTTTTTTTGTTTTTTTCTTTATTATTTTTCTAAAAATAATTTGATTTTTTCTACTAAAAATTCTTTATTAAATCCATTTAACTCATAAACAAATTGTCCTGGTGCTGAGTGTCCAAAGTCTTTTGCTAAATGAGCATCAAATTTAGAATATTTAGAAAGTTTGTATCATAAATGATCGTTAGAAGCTTCGATTGCAAATAATGGTTGTTTAGCAAGTTCTAACTGACTTATAAGTTTTTCATCATCGAGCAATAATTGCAAGGATGGAACAGAAATTACACTTGCTTTAATATTAATTTTTTTCAATTCATTAGCTACTTGCTCAGCTAAACTCACCTCTGAACCAGAAGCAAGAAGTGTAATATTTGCACTTTCTTGTTTATCAATGAAATAAGCTGCTTTAAATTCATTTTTTTGTAAATTAAATGATTTCACTTCTTGGCGACATGTAATTATAGCACAAGGTGTTTTTTTGCTATTTAATGCATATTTAAAAGAATTTAGCATTTCATTTTCATCTGCTGGTCTAAATACTAAATAATTAGGTATAGAACGGAGCATCCCAATTTGTTCAACCGGTTGATGAGTTGGACCATCTCCTCCAACTTGATAAGAATCGTGACTAAATACAGAAATAGAAGGGATTTCCATTAGTGCTCCTAATCTAAGAGCTGGTTTTGCATAGTCTGCAAAAACTAAGAAAGTTGAACCAAAAGTGGTATATCCTGAGTGTAAATTTATTCCGTTGTTGATAGCACTCATTGCAAATTCTCTAATTCCATATTTTATATTTCTATTAGAATCAAAACCTACTTTAGTAGCACTTCTAAGGTCTGCAGAACCACCCATAAAATCTTCATAATTCCCATCTAAATATCGCATTATTTCTGCAACATAATTTCTTGTTGCGACATTAGTTTGTTTGAATTTAAAATCTTTAAAATCAAAGGATTTTTCCCTTTTAATCAATGCTTCAAGTTCTCTTCCTAATTTTGGATATCTTGTTTTTAATTTTTCAAAATTATTAACTCATCTTGTGTAAGCCGTTGATTTTGAAATAATCATTTGTCTTCCAAATTCGTAAGCTTGCTCGTTGTATTCAAAAGGTTTAGTTTCTTTTAAACCAAGTCTTTTTTTGTAAGCAACAGTTGCTTCTGGACTTAAAATTCCATTATGTCCTTTTGTAGAGTTTGCAACATCCGTTCCATAAGCAATTGTGGTAGGAACTTGAATATAAGTAGGTTTTACTGTATCTTTAATTCTTTCTAATGCTTTTTGAATTTCAACAGGATCATTGTCTCTTAAAATAATAACATTGAAATTTTGAGATTTGAAAAATAGTTCAAAATTTATGTTATTTACTTCGGAAGATGCTGAGTCAATTTGCATATTGTTATAATCGTGAATGATTACAAGTTTAGATAGTTTATTTGTACCAGCAAATTGGATTGCTTCTAAAGCTACTCCTTCTTGTAAATCCCCATCACCACAAACTACAAAAATGTTATGGTTAAAAATATTTAAACGGTCTTTATTAAATCTTTTTATTAAGTGTTTAGCACTTAGTGCCATCCCTGTTGCCATTGCAATACCTTGACCTAATGGACCGGTAGAAGCATCAACAAATTCTAATTTATCAATTTCTGGATGTGAAGGAGTTTTAGAATTATATTCTTTATGTGCTTTGATGTCATCAATACTTAGTAATCCAAGTAAATGATAAATGGAATATAATCCCATTGAACCGTGTCCTGCTGATAAAACTAAACGATCTCTATCGATTCATTTTGGATCAGTAGGACTAAATCTCATTACTTGACCTACAAGTGCATAAAAAATTTCAGAAGCACCAAGAGCCATTCCAATGTGCCCTTGTTTTGCATTATTTATTCCGTCAATAGCAACTGCACGCATTGTTGCAATAAATTCATTTGCAGTGTAGTCCAAATGTTTTTTACGCATTTTTTACTTCACCTTTATTTTTTTTGTCAAAAACAAATCTTTTAACTAGTCCATCAGCAACTAATGCTAAGTAAGCTACAATGATTGTACCAAAAGCAACATATTTTCCTGCTTTAGGAATTAATCCAAGAATTCCTGGAATGTAACCAATAAAGTAGTCAGTATCTCCTCAATTTAGTGAAATTAATGAATTACCTTTTACTGAGTTAGATGTTTCAAGTAATTTTCCTAAAGCATTTGTGTCAGTTGGAGTTCAATTTCCAAGCACAAAGAATACAGGAATAAATGTAATAATTAATCCAACTACAAATGGTCCAACTATCGCACCTATAATTCCACCTTTAACGTTTCCAAATACACCAGAAGTTGCTCCTAAGAAGAAGTGAGGAACTAATCCTGGTAATACAACTGCAGGAATTAAACTTGCAGCTCCTAAACCAATAGTAATAGCCATTCCTACAAGTCCAGCAGCAAAAGAAGAAATAAATCCAATAATAACTGCATTTGGAGCATAAGGGAATACTACAGGGCAGTCAACAGCTGCTTTAGAATTTTTGATTAATTTATCACTAAATCCTTTATACATCGGTACTAATTCACCAATAAATAATCTAACACCAGCTAAAACAATTTCTACTCCAGCTGTAAATGTAAATGCTTGAACTATCATTGTGATAACTCAGTTTCCATCACTTAAAACTGCTAAAGCTTCTTTATTTGTTATTTTTCCAAGTTCGAATAAAATTCCACCTGGTAAAAATGCTGCTAGATAGAAAATAAATACTGTAATTGAAATAGAAACTAGTGTGTTTCTAAAGAAATATAATGATTGTGGAAATTTAATTTCTTCTGTTGAAAGAACTTTTCCTTTTTTAAGTTTATAAACTGCTTCACCAATTAATCCAGATAAAGCATAACCAAATCCACCAGTGTGTCCTAAAGCGATTTCATCACTCCCAACAATTTGTCTCATGTATCTTTGTTGAACTGCTGGTGAAATAACCATATAAACTGCTAAAAGAGCAGCTCCTGCAAACATTGCTAAAACAAAGTCTGCAACACTATTTTGAAAATCAAAACCGATTACATACATTACTGCTGCTAACATTAATGAAGTATAGTATAAAACGTGTCCTGATAAATAAACATATTTAAATCTTGAAGTTAGAGCTAATAAAATGTTTAACAACATTGCAACTAACATTATAATTGAACCTAAGGTAGCGATTTCTGGTAATGCTTTTGCTAAAGCTCCAACAAAACCATCATTATTAGGTATAATACCATTTAAACTATAAACAGCTTGGAAAACTGGTTGGAACTTGTTTAGTGAACCAACAAGAACTCCAGCTCCACCACCCATAATTAAGAAACCTACAATAACTTTAAAAGTACTTACTACAACTTGTGAACCCTTTTTTCTTAAAACAAGGGCACCAATCATTGTAAAAATACCAACTAATAAAGCAGGCACTGCTACAAAGGCTTTTAAAAAATTAAGCATTCATAAAAGAAAAGCCATTTTAATTCCTTTCTAAAATTATATTTTTAATAATTCTTTTAATTTTTTTTCTAATTCATCTTTTGATAAAATGTTGGTTAAAACAACCATTTTTTCTTTTGGAAAATCCAATGTAGGAGCAACATCTGCACCAACAACTACATAATCAACACCATTTTTTGAAAATGATGAAATATTAGTATGTTCAACAGATTCGTATTCTACTCCTAATTTATCTAAAACTGATTTTACATTCATTTCTAATAAAAGACTTGAACCTAAACCAGAACCACAAACACATCTAATGTTCATTATTTCACCTCGTATTTTTCTATTAAATCCAAAAACTCTTGCATATTTTTAACTTTTAAAACTTTTTGTTTAAATTCTTCATTCATAAAGTAATTTCCAAATTCTTGAATAAAACCAATGTGAGAAGTATTATCTGGTGCTGAAAGAGTTATAATAATTCTTGCACTTTTGTCTTCCTGATTATTAAAAACTACTTCATCTTTTAAAATAAGTGTGGAAGTTGCAGCTTCTAAACAATGATCTCCTGCAGGACCGTGGAGCAATGCTATTCCTTTTTCTAAAACATAATAAGCTCCGTATTGTGCAGTTGAATCTAAAATTTTTTTCTCTAATTCTCATGTAGCTTTATTTTCTTTTACAAGTAGTTCTACACCTTTGTGTACAACTTCCTTTCAATCTTGACAATTATCTTGTCATTCCATCATTTTTTTGTCAAATAACTTCATTTTTCTCCTTATTTTAATTTTTTAAGAAAGCTAATAATAAAAACAAAACAATTGCAAAAATAATTACTGTAATAAATGCTCCAAATATTATTCAACCGCCTTTTGTAGAAGTTTTTGTTTCTACTTCTTTTGGAACAGGTAAACTTTTAATGTAAAAGAATTTATTTGGATTTTTAGCAATTAATAATGATTCTTTTTCTTTTTCTTGATAAAGTTCTTCAAGTTGTTCTAATGACAATTGTGATAAATATTTTTCATCTAGTGCATATTTATAAACTAAATGCTCAATTAACTCTTGCTTAGTTTTTTTATTCATTTTTTCCCCAATTTTTAAACTTAACAGTTAATTCTTGAATAACAGTAATATAAAAAGTTAAATATTTTTCTAAAAATGAAAATCTTTTGTATTTTAAATAACTTAAAATTAAGTTTAGATTTTGATTATGATATTTTTCAATAATATAATTTTTCGTTTGTATATATGCTATTTTAGAAATTTTATAACTAAAAACAAATTCAAATACAAATAATAAAACACATAAAGATAATACACAAAGTGATCAAATTCATAAATCCATAGTAAGTAAAATTCAACTCGCACTAAATAATAAAATCATTAAATATTTAAAGACAAGAGTTGTTTTTTCTGTATTTTTCTTTATATTTGAAGAATAAAAATTAAAGTGAAGTAGATTAACAAGTGAAAAAATATTTGAACCTAAGTTTTCTTTAGAGATAAAGAACAAGGATTTTTTTATGTTAATTTGAGTTTTAAATCAACTGATATTTAAACTTAAATTAAATGTTTTATTGAATTTAGTACTTAAATTTTTCTGAACAATTACTGTTGGTTTTTCTACTAAATTTAAACCGATTTTTTGATATTTTATTTTTAAGTTTATTTTATAAACAAAAACAATAAAAATTTGAATAATCAAAATACAAACTAAAAGAAAAATCCCTAAAATATTAAATTTCATTATTTTGAATTTTCCTTTTTAAATAAATTGTTTTTTAAAAATATTTCACTTACCTTTTTTGGGTTCATTAGAGTTTGACTTTGAGTTTCTATTTCTTTATTTAATGAATAAATATCTATAAATCTATATTTTGTTTTATTTTCAATTAAATCACTATTAATATTTTCATCAACAAGAATTAAAATTTCGTATTTATCTTTGAATCTTTTCTCAAGTCATCTTGATGACTCATTTAATCAATAGGTTTCTCAAAGTTCTTTTTTAAATGATTTATTATTTTTTTGTAAAAAAACACCTTTTTCATCAATTAAAATTTTTTCATAGTTGTCAAGTGAGACATAATCAGAAATTAAATAAATTTTTTCTTTTGTAAGAACAACTCCACTAAAAAGGGAATAACCTTTTTTAGAAAAATTATTTTTTACAAGAATATTACTTAAAGTTAATGAATCATTTAACGAATCAAAAATTAAAAGTTTTTCAAGCGTTTTTTTAGAAGTATTTCCAATTTTGGAAGAGTTAAAATTTCTTGTTTTACCTTTAATTTTCTCGTATAAACGTCAAATAATGACTATTAAAAGTATAAAACCCAGAAGTGAACCTAAAACAATCACTGCTATATTAAGAATCATATTTATCTATTCATCATTTCATAAATTTATTAGCACTATCAAAAGAATATATTATAGAACCACCAACAGCTACATCTATATTGTTTTGATAAAATTCATCACTATTTGTCACTCTTAAACCACCATCTGAATAAATTTCAATTGATTTATTTATTTGTTTAATTGTATTAACTTTTGAAAATAATAAATTATTTAATTTTTGTCCAGTACCACCTATTTTATCAATAGTCATCAAAAGAATTTTTTTTGAATTTAATATTATATTTCTAAAGTCTTCTGGATTATTATTTGCTTCTAACATTATTCCAAAGCAAATATTTGGATAATTTTTAGTAGCATCTACAAAATCTTCGAGTGATATTTCATTTGCTGGCATAAAAATTGTTTTGAATCCTACTTGGATTAATTTTTCAATTAATCTTAAAGGTTTTTTTGTCATTAAATGAGCATCAAAATTTATATGATTGAATCTTTCAATTAAAAATTTTGCTTGTTCAAAAGAAAAACCAAAACTTGGAACATAAAAACTATCCATAAAATCAATATGAATATGAGTCATACCAGAATTTGAAAGTTCATCTAATATTTTAAGTGATTCAAAACTATTTATAGCACAAACACTTTGTGAATATTTCATAAAATCTCCTTTATATTATCCATAAATAATTTTATTATAAATGAAAGAAAAAAATAAATTTTTGAAAGTTTCTTTCATTTATTATTTAATATATTAAAATATTATTAATATGACTAACAATATTTTGACCAAAATTAACTCTTTAACTAACGTAGAATTAAAGATTCTTGAGTTTATTAATTTATTCCATGAAAAGGAATTTGACCTAACTCAGCAAGAATTATCACAGATAATTTATTGCTCCGAGGCTTCTATTTCAAGATTTGCCAAGAAATATGGTTTTAACAACTATAGAGCACTAACCATTTTTATTAACAAAAGAATAAAAGAGTTAGATATTTTAGATATTTCTACAAAATTCTTAAAAACTGAAAAGAACTTTCTTAATATTTACAAAACTCAACAATATGCAATAAATTCTGCTGTGCAAAAAGAAAATATATATAAAATCAAACTTGCTACTAACTATTTAAATAAAGCAAAAAAGGTGCTATTATTTGGACTAGGTTCAAGTGGAAAAATTCTTTCTGAATTTTGTGCAAATCTAAAGAAGATAGGATTTGATGCAACTTTTGAACTAGATTTTCACACTATGTTTCCATTACTAGGAACTCTTGAAAAAGATGATGCAATCATTTGTTTGAGTAATAATTTTAGAAATAATGAAATTTATTTTGCTCTTAAAAAAGCAAAAGAATTTGGAGCAAAAACAATAGTTATTACTTCAAATATTGAAAAAATATTTTCTGAATTAATTGATATAAAAATAACTTATGCCAAAATCAATAATTTAGATAAATTAGTTCCTATTGCTTCAAAAATTTCTCACCTTGTTATTTTAGATTACTTTTTTGATTACATCACCAATTCAAATCAAAAATACAAACAAAAATTAATAAACACTAATAATGTTTTAAATTCTTGACAAGATTTTTTAAAGAAAGAAAGATAAAAAACTCATTCAAACGAATGAGTTTTATTATTAATATTTTGGTTGATCGTATTTCTTTTTGAGTTTTAATAAGATAGGAACTAATAACGTTAATATTGTTGTATAAATTGGAATTGTAATTAAACCTTTTAAAATTATCGGAGTAAGATAGAAGTAGAAATATCCACTAATTTCTCTTCCTTTATTTGTTTTAACAGCGATAAAACGATTGTAATAATTAATAAAAGCAATCGGTCCTCAAAGTCAACGGAAAACGATTATTATAATGCAAATAGTTGCAAAAATAAAGGTTAAAAGATAATAAATTTCTTTTTTAGTCTTAAAGTATTTAAAAATAAAGAAACTAAAAACAGCAATACTTACTATGGAAAAAATGGAAATAAAAGTTAATACTATTTCTTTTGTAAAAAAACTTCTTCAGTCTTTATTAATATTTTCAATTCTAACATTTTTGTTAGTATTTAAAACTTCTAAAAAGTAAATTAAAAGCATTGTAACTATTACCAAAGAAAATGAAGTGATTATGACTATAAAACTTCATTTATTTTTTAATTGATAAATATATAGCAAAGATCAAGAAACTATAGCGATAAGTGGCGGTACAATTGCATATTCAATCATTCAAGTTGCTATACTTCCAACTATTAGCAAAGTAAAAGTATCTGCAATTATTGCAAGAAAAGCACCTTTAAAAGGTCCAAAAACTAAACCTAAAATAATACTAAAAGGTATTTCAAAACTAATGTTTAATTTACTTGTAAAAATCGTTAATCTTAAAATAGAAGTAATTATTAAATAAATAGCAATTAAAATTCCACTTAAAACTATATCGGAAATTGTAATTTTAAAAATTTTTGATTTAGTAAAATACTTGGAATCAGTTGATGGTGTATTTGGTTGTAAATTTGTTGTTTTTGTAATACACCTTCTTTATTTATTTAATTTAAAGTGTTTTAAAACGTATTGTTTTACTGATTCATAATCAAGTTTTATTTTTTTATAAACTAGATCACCTGGAGCTGAATAACCAAAATCATCATGTCCAATATTGTGTCTTGCTAATTTAGCTCATCCAAAAGTAGAAGCCGCTTCAATAGAAATAGTGTTCATAGGGTTTCAAAGCACTTTATTATCTCAGTTAGATGCTGAAATAACGTTTAAATCAAATTCTTTACCAATTTTTAGTGCTGTTGCTAGTTCACTTCCTGTTGCAACTAAAGCGTATTTAGAATTTGTTTTATTCACAAAGTAACTTCCTTGTTTAAATAAGTCTTTATTTGTTGAAGCAAGTGAAGTAATGTTTTGTCTTGTTAGAACTATAACGTGTGGTTTATTTACTGAATTAATTGCTAATTCATATGAAGCAATTACTTCTTTTTCATCAGCAGGTCTTAAAACTTTAATTCCAGGCAATGATCTAAGCATAGCTAATTGTTCAATTGGTTGGTGAGTTGGTCCATCTTCCCCAACAAACACTGAATCGTGTGTAAATACATAAGTTACAGGCAATTTCATTAGTGCTGAAAGTCTCATTGCTGGTTTTACATAATCTGAAAATACAAAGAATGTTGAAATAAAAGGTTTTAGAACTGAGTGAAGTGCAAGTCCGTTTGCAATTGTTCCCATTGCAAATTCTCTAACTCCAAATAATAAGTTTCTTCCTTGTCTGTTTTCAACTGAAAATACCCCATCAGCTCCACCAACTTTTGTAGAAGCAACTAAGTCTGCTGATCCACCAATTCAGTGTTGTGTATTTTCGTTTAAATATTTAATAACAGCACCTGAAGAATTTCTAGTAGCATCATTTTCTTTTAATGTTAAATTAATAGAAATTTCTTTATTAGCATTTTCTAAATAATTTTTTAATTCTTCTGATTCTACAAAAGAATTTTGTGCATCTTCTCCACGTTTAAACAGAGTTTCTCTGTAATATTGTTCAACTTCTTGTGGTAATTCAAAATCATCCATTGTTCAATTTAATTTGCTTTTTAGGTTTTCAAAGTCTTTACCAAGTGGAGCACCGTGCACATCGCTTGTTCCTTGTTTTGTTGCACCTTCACCAATGATGGTTTTAACTTCTATAAATGAAGGTTTTTTAGATGATTTGGCTTTTTCAATTGCTTTAGAAATTTTTTCTACATCATTTTTTACTTGTTGGTAGAAAAATCCAAGTGATTCCATTTTTAGTCTTAAATCATCTGCATTTACTGCTTCAACTTTTGTATCAAGTTGCACATCGTTTGAATCGTGTAAAATAATTAATTTGTTTAATTCTCATTTTCCTGCAAGAGATAAAGCTTCATTAGCTATTCCTTCTTGAAGGTCTCCATCACCACATAAAACATATGTATAATGGTTAATTTCAGAAAATTTAGAATTTAAATGACTTTCTGCAAGTGCAAGTCCTACTCCCATTCCAATTCCTTGACCAAGTGGTCCTGTTGTTGCTTCAACTCCTATTGTATGTCCAAACTCTGGGTGACCTGGTGTTAAAGAATCCATTTGTCTAAAGTTCATTAAATCTTCTTTTTTTATTAATCCTAAAACTCTTAATTGAGCATATAATAATGCTGAGCCGTGTCCTGCTGATAAGATAAATCTATCTCTATTAATTCATTCTGGAGACATTGGGTTAAAAACTAAATGTCTAGAAAATAAAGTGTGCATAATTGTTGCAGCACCTAAAACAATACCTGGGTGACCTGAATTTGCTTTATTTATTGCTGCTGTTCCATTAATTTTTAAAGTATTAATGGAAAGTTGATCTAAATTTTTATTGTAGTTCATTTTTATCCTTTAATTTTATTTTTTATTTATTTTTCCTTTATAAAACAATGAAATGTTTTCAGCATCTATTCCTATAAGTAACTTAATTGATTCTCTTAAAGAGTTAATTAAGTTATTGATAATATCGCTAAATTCATGTTTGTTTTCATAAATGTAAAATTGAGCTTCTATACTAATATTGGTATTGGAATTGTTAAATTTTATCTTAACATCACCATCTAGTTTTACAAAATCAGTTTTAGAAAATACAGATTTTACTGTTTGTAAAAATGATTGTTCATAAACAGTATAAATTTGATTAAGACCGTAATTAACAATAACATAATTCATATTTATTTACCAGCTCTTCCAACGTATTTTCCTGTTTCACTTGAAACAATAATAATTTCACCTTCTTTAATAAACATAGGTGTTTCAACTTCAAAACCTGTTTCCACAATAACTTTTTTTTGTGGGTTTGTTGTGGTATTTCCTTTAACAGCTTCTGGAGCTTCAATTACTTTTAACTCAATATTGATAGGTAATTCGATATCTAAAATTTCTTGTTCGAATTTTCTAACAATAACTTTTAATCCATCTTTTAAAAAGTTTAATTCTCATTGAAGTTTAGAAACATCAATTCCAATTTGTTCATAGGTTTCTTCATCCATTAAAATAATTTCGTTTCCGTCATTATATAGATAATTCATACCTGTTTTTTCTATGTGAGCTTTTTCAACTTTATCTCCACCTGTATAGGATTTAATTGTTGTAGCTCCTGTTCTTAAGTTTTTTACTTTTGCTTTAACTGTTGCTTGACCTCTACCTTGTTTTGAGTGCTGGGACTCTAAAACAATAAAAAGTTCACCATCTTCTTGATAAGTTATCCCTGGTTTAAAATCATTAACATTAAACATTATTCCTCCTAATTAAATATTATTTTAATTATAATATATTTTTAAAAAGTTTTATAATTTAATATTATGAATCAAATAGGATCACTAGAAAATAAAAAATTAGATGGTTTACCTTTATGAGCAACCATTTTATTTGGATCTCTTTTCATTGTTCTTGGAATTATTTTATTTTTCTATTATCCAAGAACAAAAAGAAAAGCACAAGAGTACAAAGAAAAGCAATTAATTAAATATAAAGAAAAAAATAACCAAAAGAGTGTAAAAAACATTGACTATGAAAGTACTGGAATGTATTTACCAGTTTGAGAAAAAATAAAATTAGTTAGTCCTTTATTTTTTGGTCTTGTTTTTTGTATTATCGGAATTTCCTGAATTATTGGAGGAACTATTGTTTTATAAAACAAAAAAACAATATAATAATAATTAATAAAATTAATAGTTTTCACCTAAAATTATTAATTGATTGGTATAATATAAGGAGAAAAATCATAGGAGGAAATTTATGTTAAAAATTTTTAATGAAACAACTAATGTAAAAGTTGTGGAAACAGCTGGGGGAGTAGGTCTTGGTGGTTGAATAGGTATTGTTATTGCTGTTGCAGTAATTTTATTTATTGTTGGTGGTATCATCGGAGTTTTAGTATCTAAGAAAATGTTTGAAAAACAAATAAAAGAAAATCCTCCAATTACTGAAAAAATGATTAGAGCTATGTTCCTACAAATGGGAAGAAAAGCTTCTGAAACACAAATTAAAGCTGTTATGCGTTCAATGAAAAATGCTAAAAATAACTAACTTAGGAAACTAAGTTTTTTTTCATTTTTTTGAAAACATCTATTTTTCCTTTATTTTAGTTAATTATTTTCATAAATTAAAAAATAAAAAAATACCCATAAAGGTATTTTCTTTGGACAATATATTGAAATGGTACGCCCTAGAGGATTCGAACCTCTGACCCAATGGTTAAAAGCCATTTGCTCTACCTGCTGAGCTAAGGGCGCACTGGTGCTCGAAACTGGACTTGAACCAGCACGGTGTTGCCACCGAGGGATTTTAAGTCCCTTGCGTCTACCTATTCCGCCACTCGAGCTTGTCTCGTATTAACATACTTTTATAATTATACTATTTTTTTTAAAAAAACCAAATTTTTTTGAGATTTTTTTAAAATTTTTTATTTGATATTATTTATTATTTAGTAATTATCATAAAAGTATATAAATTATAATAAAAATTTTAAATATTTTAAGAAAAAAGTGCAAATTATTAATCAAAATGTCCCGGGGTATTTACTAATCAAAATGTCCTCTTT
>NZ_JBTGVG010000012.1:0-32217 GCF_054343455.1 Mycoplasma sp. 1012 | reverse complement strand
ATCTAGTTTTGAAAGATCTAATTTTCATAATGATTTTGCGTGAAAATCATACAAGTTTAATTATAACACTTTTTTCAAAAAAACCAAATATTTTATGTTTTTTTTATTTTTTATAAAGTGTCGCAAAATTAAATTGCTTTATTATTCTACAATATTTTTGAAAAAATCAAAATATTTTTGTGAAATTTTTTTCTTTTTTATGTCTTTTATATTATATATATAGTAAATTGAAATTACTATTTTATTCATAATCTAAATCTATCGATTTGTATTTCTTCACCTTGCTCTCTTGCACCATCAAATCCTCCATTAAAAATTTTAAAAATTTGAGAAGATTCATATAAAGAAATAAAATCTATATAATCATTTGTTTGGTTAACCACTAAAGGATAATTGTATGCAAAATGCTCTTTTTGTTCATCATCATATTTAAATAATTCGGTTATTTGATCAAAATTACTATTAGCTATGAAAAGTGCTCCATTTCTTCTAGCAACTGTTTTTGGTAAAGCAAATAAAAAGTAATCTTTATTTTTTCAATTAAAATAACTAATACCTGAAAAAACATTTCCATCATAGTTTTGATCAATAACTATATCCTTACCTTTTGCCAAAGAATTTCCATCTGGAGAACTTCAAGTTAAACCACCATCAGTACTTTTTGAAACATAAAATTTGTTTCTGTCTGTGCTTCATCCACCTGCGTTTCTTAAAAATCAATAAATTGCTCCATCATTAGCTTCTATTAGGGATGATTCTGATAAATTTGCTTTAAAACCGGTAGGTTTACTAATTTCATTTCAAGTTTGACCATTGTCATCACTATATAATAAAAACATGTCTGAAAGTGAATACATAGGTATAATTACTCTTCCATTTAAATTAGAATTTTGTTGATGGTGTAATTGAATTCCATTTCCTACTCCAGTTCCAACAAAAGGATGTTCGTTTCTCGAACTACTAAATTTTTCATCCATTCAAGTCAAGTTAGTTCATGTTTGACCGCCATCAAAACTTTCTAAAGATGCAACGTGGCTATTAAGAGCAAGAGCGTAAATTGCATATTCTGGTCTAACCGCTCCACTTTTGTATGGTTCATCAAGAACACTGTGGATTGTTTTTTTAGAATTTAAAATTTCTGGATTATCAAAATCAGTTTCTTGAACATTTTCATAAACCGAACCAGTGATGGTTCTTGTGTCACTGTGATAACTTAAATCCACATATGTGTTAGTTTCTTCTAAAACAGTTCTTTCTGTAAAGCTACTATTAAATCCAACTCCTGCTGGTAAAATGTATCTTCTGAATCAATTTTTTCTTCCATCTACTTCTTTCAAGACTGAAACTCTAGAATCAAATGAGTTAGGATCGTTGAGTTTAGTTCATAGTTTTAAATAAGCATTATTTCCAACGTAAAATCAAGGATTTCCCCTTTTTAAGTTGACAACAGATGTATCTTTTCCAGGGAAAACATCGAAAATTAACTGTAATTTATGTTTATAACTATTGCTAGTGGTATCTAAATATTTTATTTCGCTAATTATTCCATCTATTGCAATTCCACCATTGTTTCTTTTTGGAACTACAATTTTGACTACATCATAATTTTGACTTCAAGTTTTACCATTGTCTTTTGAAATTTTAACTACTTGAGAAATAGAGTTATTATAGTCCCTTTCACTTTCAATTCTTTTATCAGCAGAACTTACTAAATCACCATTTGCTAATTTTATAACACTTGGAATACGATAGGAGTGTGAGTGATCTTCATTGTGTTTAAATAATGTTTCACTAGAAAGTCTTTTTAATTTAAACTGTTCATTTTCAATCACTTTTCCCTTAATGTTGTGACTAATATACGGGTTTTTTAACACTATTATGCTTTTTGAATTATTTTTATTGGATATTTCAAATTTTTCATCAATGTCACTTGTATTTTTTAATACTAAAGCCGTATTATTTAGTACAAAATAAAATATTCCATTATCTTCTGTATAAAAATTTGATTTATCACTTGTTGATAATCTTAAAATTACTGCCTTATTATCAATTTTTATTCCATAATTATCAATAAGTTTTTCATAATTGTTTTCTATCAAATTTACTAAAGCATTTTTTATAGATTTACTTTTTTGTTGGTCAAAATTGTTTGAAAACAAATCATTAAGAAGATTAGTAACTTCTTGATTATTTCAGTTATTTTTTAATTTTAAGTCTACAAAAACATAGTCTTTATATTGTGATTTTTCTCAAGCACTAGAATTTACTAAATCAGGCTCTAAAGTTTTAGATAAAGGAAATTCCACATTAAATTCCCTATTAACACTATCAATATTTAAAGTTTGAAAAGAAGATTCTCCCTTATTTTTGATGGAAACATCTTCTAAAACATAATCTTCCCCTTTTTGGGAATTTTGTATTTTAAAAGATAAAGAATTATTATCTTCATCGTATTCTAAATCAGAAGCATATATTTCTTCGTTTTGTCCATTATTATTTTTAGTAAATTTTAATTTTATACTATCGTTAATTTTACTTAATTCAATTTTTCTTGTATCTAAAACTACTCCATTTAAAACATATGTAAGTTCACTATTTTCATTTTCAAAAGGATTTGCATTTAATTTACTAGAAATTCTTAAATCAAATTTGGAATTAGATTTAAAATGAGTATCAGAATAAGTCTTGAATTTAAAAAGGATGTTTGAAGGATTATTAGAGTGCAAGTTATAAATATTATTGTCAAAATTATTATTGATATTTTTAAATAACTCTTCTGGTTTTTTAACAAATTTTATATCTTCAAGATAATAAGTTTGTCCTGATGATAAATTATTTAAATTTACTTTTATAAAGGTTTTTCCTTGTATTTCGTTTAAAGTTCCTTTATAAATAATATAATTTCTTAAATTATTTTGCTTATAACTAAATTTAAGTTCTAATTGCTTATTATCATCTATCATTATTCCATCTTTTGAATCTAATTCAAAATTTAAAATTGCTGAATTTTCACTTAAATTCGATATTTTACTATTTTTAAAATTTATTTGTGTTAATGAAGGTTGAGACGTGATGGAAATTCCGTTTATATTGATAATTTCTTTATTTTCGTTTTCTTCAATAGTAACTGATTGAACATCAAAATTTCTATTTTTAGTTAGGTTTTTGATATAAAAACTAAGTGTTTTAGTTTGTTCATTAATTGTAAAACTATCTACAAATTGTTCTATTTTATTATTATCCAATAATTTTAATTTAATTTTTTTTGCGGTTATACTTTTAAATCCTGAAAAATTCATAGATAAAATTAAAAGATTTTCATCTTTTTTTAAAATGGAAAAATTAAAAAATTTAACATTTTCTTTATTTTCATTTTGTGTAGAATTACCTTTTTTATCTACAACATCTTTTTTAGAATTTTCATTAGTATTAAAATGAAAATTATTTAAATTAGATAAGTCATTTTTATGATCTTTATTATCATTCTTACTTTGTTTAGAAGTTACAAAAAAATATGTAGAGAGTGAAGCAGATGTTAATGTAGTTCCTAAAAGAGCAAGAATTAATATTGTTTTTTTAGCACTCTTTTTCATATTAAAAATTTTAACACTTTTTATCTATTCGATTAAAAATTATCAAAAAATTACATTTTTTTTATATAAAAATCATTTTTTTGGTTAATTTTAAATATATTCATTATAATTAAAATATAAGTAATTATATTAAAATCACAAATCTTGCAATAAAAATATAAATTTCATATTTTTTAAATTTATCAAAAATAATTTTTAATTATAGGAGTTTTTATGAAAATAAAAATTAAAAATATAATCAAATCTTCTTTTGTTTTATCGCCAATAATTTCTCTTTCCTTTTTCCTTTCTTCAGAGCAAAATACAGATAATCAAAAGAGCAATATTTACAATTTTAACCTAAATATTTTAGCTAAAAATATTCAATATAAAGATAGTTACACAGTAATAAAAAAGAATATCAATTTTGTAACTAGTGAAAGCAAAATTAATGATGAATTAAATTCTTTAATAGATTTTTTAAAAGCAAAAGAATTTAATATTTCCATTTCTTCTAAAATAGAAGAGAATAAAACTAATATTGTTATTTCAAACTCAAATACAAAAAACAATTATATAGTTTCTTTATTTGAAAATTATTCTATTTCTTTTGGATTTCAAACTAATCATAATGATGAATACTTTATTGAAAGTACTGACGCAAATATTTTCTTTTTAGAAGCACAAAACGATAGAGGAATTTACTATGGTATTCAAAAAATTCAAGATATTATTGAAAATAGTGATAATTTGGCTATTCAAAATTTTAAATTAAATGATTTTTTTGACATCCCTAACAGGGTCATTTATGATGATTTAAATTTAAGTATGGAAACAATTAAAAAAAATATTCAAATTTCTAGCAAAAATGGTTTTAATATTTATTCTTTCTTTGATAAAAACAATCCAAAAAATAGCGAAAAATGAAGAGAATTGTATTCTGAAAAGGAACTTCAGTATATAAAAGAACTTTCTAATTTTGCACAAAAACATAATATTGATTTTATTTACAATATTGATTTTTTTCAATATGAAACTATAAATGGTGGAGATAATTATAGTTCTGATTTAGAAATTTTAAAAGGAAAACTTAAACAATTAATTAATATAGGTATTAAATCTTTTGGATTTGTTGCTTCTTCTGAAAATAATTTAACTACCGATCTTCAAGTAAAATCTTTAAATGATTTAACAAATTGACTTACAGAAATAAAAGAAAATTATGATTTAAACGACAACATTTACTACTTTTTAAATAATCCTAGTGATGAATCTATTCCTAATTATGTTTCTAATTTTAATGAAAAAATAAAAATTGTAATGACAGGAAAAGAAAATCACTACAATTTTAATAATGAATTTATTGATAGTTTTAATCGTGTAACTAGTAAAAAAGCTAATATTATGTTTAATACCATAAGTTCCTATAATAAAGGAACTATTAAATGAAATATTATTGATAATAATATTGAAAATAATTTTTTAGAAAAATTAAATTCTTATATTGTAACTGTTTCAAATAATACACAAGTTAATGATTTTTATCTTAAACAATTTAATCTTAAATTTTTATATAATATTCAAAATAAAGAACTCTTACAAAAAAATATAATTAAAAATATTTTAAAAGTAAATTCAATAAATGATAATTCAATTCAGGCATTTTTAGAAACTTACAAATATATTATTAACCAAAATCAAAATGATAATTTTAGTGCTTTATTTGATGTTTTGATTCAAAAAATCAAAAATAAAAACATTACTGAATCAGATTTAAATGAATTGAAAACTATGTTTCAAAATTTTGATAGTAATGTAAAATTATTGTTAAATTTAAATAATGATTTTATAACATCTTTAAAACCTTGATTAACAAAATTATCATTATTATCAAATAGTTTTTTAAATTTAGCTAACTCAATTGTATATAAAAGTCATAATATAATTTCAGAATCTAGTAAAAATCTTGTAATAACTGAAAAAATGTTGAATCAAGCTAAAACAATGGTTTTTAGTGATTCAAATATAAAAATAAATGGAGAATTTGATAAATTTATTCCTTATCTTGAAAAGATAATAATATATTTAAAAAATTCTTCAGAAATTTTAATAAATAAAGATATTCATAGTGTAACTCAAAAATTTATTAGTAATAGAGGTAATAATTCCAATCTTTCTTTAGGTGTGTCTATAGAGAATATATTCAAAAAATCAAATGAATCAGTCGCAGTATTTGATGGTAACAACAATAGAATTAATGCTAATGAATATATAGGTTCAGAATTTTCCAGTCCTATAACTTTAAACAAAATTTATCTAAAAATGGGTGGTGGAGCAGATCATTTTTATAATTTTGTTTTTGAATATCTCCAAGATGGTGAACAAGAATGAAAAAGCATTGGAGATGCTTACGTTTCTAATAGAGGAAATTTTAATCCTATAACTATTGAAAATTTAAATATTCCAAATGTAAAATCAGTAAGAGTTAGAAATTTACAAGATAACAGCGACAATGGATGGATAAGATTATTTAATTTTGTAATAAATGATTATGACGAAAAAGACTCTATTTATGAATGATTCAAGGACGGAGTCTTTAATCAAACGGATTCTCCAAATTTACAAACTCACGGCGGTAATTCAAACAATATTTTAGATAACAACGAAAATACAGAATGATGAATTACATCTAATGGTTCAGGTAATTTTGCACAAAATGCTGCTGTTTCTATTTCATACCCTTCTAGAAGGTATATTACAAAAGTTTTAGTTGAGCAAGGTGCTTCAAAAGAATCAGATACTCTAACTGATTTTCATATTGAATATTTTGATTATGATTCAAATTCTTGAAAACAATTTGGTTCATATCATTTAAATAATAAAAAAAGACAAATAATTTCTGGAATTGGTTTCACAGATAAACTAAGAATAGTTAATGATGTTTCCAGACCTATTTGGTGACGTCTTGGAACTTTTGTAGCAGGCGGAGAACAAAAATCATTAAAACCCGAATTTACTATCAAAAGTCCAAATTTACAAATTGCCAATAGCGAAACCGTTAATAATGAATCTAAAAACAATCTTTTTGATTATATAACTGATAAAGATGATTCCACATATGCCTTAATTTCCCGTATAAACGATAATGGAACCATTAAAGAAAATGACTATTTAGATATTTTATTTAATGATTACAGAGAAATTAAAGCAGTAAGATTATTACAAAAAGAAGGTAATACTTTAAATCATTTTAAAATTCAAAAAATTATTAATAACACTTATACAGATTTAACGCAAGAAATTAATTCCAATAACAATGATGAAATTTCAATTGCTATTCCTGAAAATTCAGGAAAAATGAATGGAATTAGAATTATTTCTACTAGAAATTCTTTAACTTGATGAGCATTAAAATCAGTTGATATCATTAATAAAGAAGTTCCTACAAATGAAAATGTTTTTGTGTCCAACAAAAATAAAAGAAATAATTTCAATGTTCTTGTAGAAAATAATAAATTTACTTTATTAAATGCTGATTTAAGTCAAAACCAAACTTATACATTAGAATCAAATGAGTATATAGGGATTGATTTTAAAAAAATATATAAACTCAAACAAATAGAAAATCAGTTAAATGATCCAAACTTAAAATTGTTCTATTCCATAAATGGTGTAATATGAACAGAAATTACAGATGCTAACAATATAGACACAAATACAAAAGCTAGATACTTAATTATTAGAAATATTTCAGAGGTTAGTCAAGAAATTTCTTTTCAAAAATTAGTCGTTTATACAGAAAATAAGATTGAATTTGGAAAAATCATAGACACTAATCTAAATTCTAAAAATATCGATAAAAAGGTTGAATTTGACAACAATATCAATACAAGTAGAGTTTTTGAAAATCCAAGTGATGGAAAATTTGTAACATATGATTTATCTAAAAATATCGATATTGATTCAATAAAAATTTTCAATTCTAAAGAAAGTTATGATTTTCCAAGATTTATAAGTGTTGAAGTTTCTAGTGATAAAATCACTTGAACAAAAGCTTTTGATATTAGCGATGATTCAATAAATAATAATGCAAAACTATCTGAAACCACTTTTGGTTTAAACGATCCTAAATATCCTGATTTTAAATATTGAGAATCTTCTGATTTAAACTTATTAAATGTAAGATATTTAAGACTAAAAATAACTCATAATTATCCAGAAAATAAAAAATTAGAAATAAATGAAATTATCATCAATGATCAAAGTTCGCCAAAAGATGAGTACGATTTTAACTTATCCGGAACTAACCTAGATAGTAATCCTAATCTTATGTTTGATAAAGATTTGACAACAAGTTTTATTCCTACAAATTCCAACGGAATTATCAAAATTGCTTTAAATTCTGATGATATTAAAAATAAAATGGTTAGAATTTTAAGTGAAAATACATCTAAAAATGTTCAATTTAAAGCAAGGATGTTTAATCTAGAAAGTAACTCTGAAAAAGAAATTTTAATTGGTTCATTAGTTAATAATTTAATGTTTTTTAACTTACCTTCTAATATTAATGAAAAAATTATCGAATTAATAATTGAATGGAATGATTTTAACCAAATATAAACGAAATTTCCTTTATGAACAATTCTAACAATGATAGCAGCAATGCTAAAAATTCTTTAAGAGAATTTATTAACAACCAACCTGAAAACTTTGATAATTGAACAGATGAATACAAAGATAAATATAACGAAATAAAGGAAAACTCAAGTATTGCTTTAAATTCCAAATATCTTTTAGATGCTACTTTTATAGATTTACAAAACCATTTAAACTTTATTAAAAATAAGGCTGAATTAGTAGCTGATTATAGTCCAATAAAAGAATTAATTGATAACAAAATAACTAATATAAATGAATTTTATACAGAAAATTCCTTTATAAAATATAAAAATAGCATAACAGATGCTGAAAAATTATTAACAAAAAGTACTAATATAAATAATTCTAAATTAGAGAAAATTAAAAATGAAATTAATTCAGCAAAATCTCAATTAATTTTCTCTATAAAGCAAAAATCAATAGCTTATGAAAATTATTTCATATATACTAACTTGGAGAGAGTTTTATACACTACTGATTCAATAAAAAATTTAGATATTGTAGCAACTGATTTGAAAAAATTACTAGATACAGTCGAAACTCATCCATCAACTTTTTTAGTTGCTAACAATTCTTTTAAAGAAAAAATTAATTTATTAAAATTAAATGAAAGTGGTGAAAAACTAAAAGAATTAAAAAATATTTTATTTGAAGCTGAAGCCATAAAAAAAGAAGATTTTAAAAACTGAACAACTTTACTTACTCATCTTCAAAATGAAATTCAAAAAACAAATGATTTAATTCAAAATAAAAATAAAACTTTTTCTTCAATAGAAGAGCAAATAAATATTCTACATAAAACTATTAAAGAATATGAAAAAGAAAAACAAAAGAAAATTGATTCTTTAAAAACTCATATTGATAATAATTATTTATATTTAAAAGATTATTTTATTAAAGAAACTTTTGCAAATTATAAACAAACATTAAAAAATATAAATAATAAAATAAATAATTTAGAAATTTCAGAAACTAATATATCTAACAATTTAACAGAAATTAAAAGTTCTATTAGTCAATTAAAAATTGATGAAAACTATCTAAAACAACAGATAAATTTAGTTAAAGAAAAAGAAGTTCAAGATTGGTTGAATCAAGTTTATAAAAACGTTAATACTCATCAGCAATCTCTTAAATTTTTAGATGATCTATATAATTACCAAAATCCAGATTTCTTAAAAAGCATAAACGAATATAAAGATTTATTAAGAAAATCAATAGAATCAATAAAAGACAAATCATTATATAACTCGTTATTTTCTAATATAAATAAATCTTATAATAAAAATTCTTTAGACAACCTAAAAGAAGAAATCATCAATTACAATAAAACATCTGAAAATAAACAAACTGATAAAATTAGTAAAACAAATAATATTACATCTATAGCTTTAGGTACAACTTTTGCTTTATTATCCATTTTTACATTAGGTGGATTTCTTATATATTACTGATTTTGAAAAAAGAAAAAATTAAAATAAAGTTATTTAAAAACACAAATCAAAAAGGATTTGTGTTTTGTTTTACTTGTTTAAAAAAATTTTTTCTATTTGGTTTAATTTTTTATTTTCTTTGTTTAATTTTAAAAATACTGCATTAAATTGTACATCGTTATCAGAAACTTTGAATCTTACTTTTTTGTTAAATCTCATTTTTTCATAAACTTCTTCAAAATTAGCACCAATTGCACTATTTTTGGGTCCCGTCATACCGACATCACTAATATATAAAGTTCCATTGGGTAGTTTTTTATCATCATTAGTTTGAACATGTGTATGAGTTCCTAATAATGCATCAACTTTTCCATCTAAATATAAACCAAAAACATTTTTTTCAGAAGTTGTTTCAGCATGAAAATCTATAATATGAAAATCTTCGGATTCTTCTTGTTTACTTATTATTTCATCTATTGCATCAAAAAAAGAATTAGCTTCATCTTGTTTTCAAGGAGAGTTTAGTTTATTAAATGTTTTTCCAAGCATAGAAGTGACTCTAATATTAAAACCATTTATGGAAAAAACACTAGAACCAGAGCCAGGATAATCACTTGTTATTACGTTGTAAGGTCTTAAAACATTTTTATTATCAATAATTTTATATATATCTTCATTTGCTCAAACATGATTTCCAAGTGTAAAAACATTTACTCCGATTTTCATCATCTTTTCATAGTCTTCAGAATTTAGTCCTTTTCTTCCTGAAACATTTTCAGATTGAGCGATAATTAAATCTATTTCATATTTTTCTTTAACTACTGGTAAAAATTTTTCAATACATTTTATTCCAGGAGTTCCAAAAACATCTCCAATAAACAATATACCTATTTCTTTTTTCATAATAAATATATTTTATAGCATTTTTAATTTTCTTCTAATTTATCTAATACTTTTTGTTTAATTTCTTCAAAAAATGATTGAGAATTTTCTAAATATAATCTTAAATTTACTTTTCCTTGTGCTATATTTTCTCCATTATATGAGTATCAAGCACCTTTTTTTATTAAAATTCCAAAATCTTCAGCTAATTGTGCAATTTCAGCATATTTTGAAATTCCTTGAGAAAAAATAATTTCCACATTTGCTGTTTTAAAAGGTATAGATAATTTGTTTTTTACTACTTTAATTTTTACAAGGTTTCCTGTTATATCACTTCCTGTTGTTAATTGTGTAGATTTTCTTACTTCCATTCTAATAGAAGAATAAAATTTAAGTGCTCTTCCACCAGGGGTTGTTTCAGGATTACCGAAAATTACACCAACTTTTTCTCTAATTTGATTAATAAAAATTACAGTTGTTTTATTTTTATTTAAAGAACCAGTAATTTTTCTTAAAGCTTTTGACATCAAACGAGCTTGAGCACCTATTGTTTGATCTCTCATTTCTCCATTTAATTCTGCTTCAGGAACTAAAGCAGCCACAGAGTCAACAACTATTAAATCAATTGCACCTGTTCTCACTAAAGTATCAACGATTTCAAGAGCTTGCTCTCCAGAATCAGGTTGTGATAAAATCAAATTATTTATATTTATTCCAAGATTTTTTGCATATGTTGGATCGATAGAATGTTCAGCATCTATAAATGCTGCTATTCCACCATTTTTTTGTATTTCTGCTATTGCATGTAAACTAATTGTTGTTTTTCCTGAAGATTCAGGACCAAAAATTTCGATAATTCTGCCTTTAGGAAAACCTTTAATACCTAAAGCATGATCGATAGCTATAGAACCTGAAGAAAAAGTTTCTGTATCTACTGGAGGTTTTTCCCCTAATAACATAATTGATTCTTTACCGAATTTTTTTTCTATTTCATTTAATGCTTCTTTTAAAATTTTATTATTTTCCATATTTTTCACCTCTATTAAAATTTCTTAAAATTTACTTTTCTATTGATAAAAAAACAAAAATAGGAAAAAACGTTGAATTTTCCTATTTTAAGATTTTAATTTTAGAAATTTTTCATAAGCAAAATCTACTGCTTGATTAATTATTTGTTCTCTATTTCCGCTTAATAATAAAGGAAAAACTTCATCATTTATAGCTATATAAACTTCGCCTACCGCTTTATTTTCCATAACTGTTGGTCCTGCATTTCCTGTAAATGAAATACAAAAATCTACATTAAAAAATTCTTTGCCTTTTAAAGACATATTAAGTGCAGTTTCTGAATTAACCACACCTTTTGATGTGTTAACACCTAATTTTTCCTTTATTTCATTTTGGTAGGTCACCAATGAACCTTTGAAATATTTAGAAGCACCTGGTTCTAAAACCAATCTACTTGCAAATGCCCCACCTGTAAAAGATTCTACTGAAGCGAATGTTTTTACTTTCATTATTCACCTCATTTAAATTTTTTAACAGAAATTAAAATGAAAATAGCTGCAATAGTTATTCCAATTATTGGAAATCCAAAACTTTGTCATCCCATGTTTTCATATAAATTACTATATCCACCATTTTTGAAAACCTCAAATAAAGGATCTGTGGAATATTTTGTAGGAACTAAATATGAAAAATATTTAATAGCTGGTGCATATTCTAAATTAGGTTGTCCATTACCAAAACCACCAGATAAAAAGGAGATAGGGAAGAAAATTAAATTAGCTACTGATGATGCTCCAATTGTGCTATTTATAGTAGAAATTATTAAAAATCCCATAGAAATTGAAATTAAGAAAACAAGGGCAATTAAAGGCAAAATGCTTAATAATCCTATATTAAAACCAATTCCAAAATCTAAATATTTATTAAAACCAAGTAATAAGGAACCTAATAAAGGAACTCAAATAATTACAAATAAAGTTCATACAAATTGGTAAAACAAACTAGCAATCATAAAATGTGTTTTACTTATATTGGCAGAACCAATTCTTTTTATAAGTGTTGATTTTTTGAAATCAACTATTATTGTTGAAAAACCTATTAATCCATTAGAAATAATTGTTGAGATTAAAACTCCAACAATTATTGATTTAGCTAGTGAATATATTTGAGTTTCAATGGTTGCTTGAGGTAAACCTGTTTTTTCTAAACTAGATAGTGTGGTTGAATAAGTTACATTTCCTAAAAGTAAGAAAACTAAAAATGGTCAAAAAACAGTAAAAAATGGACCAAAAAATCCTTTTCAGTAATAAGCATTAATTAATTTAAAAATAGCTTTCATATTTATCCTCTTTTTCTTAATTTTTCCTTTATTTTAGTTAAAAAACTTTTATTTTTTGTTTTTTCGTTTTCCTTTTGTTTTTCATCTTCTTCTGAATATACTGTATCAAAAAACTCATCAACAAATGTATCTATATTTCCCTTTGTTCTTAGTAAATTATCAATTGTTTCATTTACAAAAATCTTTCCTTTATTTAATATCACAATTTTATTACACATTTTCAATGCTTCAGAAGTATTATGAGTAATTAAAATTAGTGAACAATTAACATTCGCCGCTAAATAATCCATAACATACTGTCTAATTTCTCTTCTTATTTTAATATCTAATCCTGTTGATAATTCGTCCAAAATTAAAAAATTTGGTTTATGTACAAGTGATAATAAAATATTTACTCTTTGTTGTTGTCCACCGGACAATGTATAGATTTGTTTATTTTCTAATTCCTTTAGTCTAAATTTCTTTTTTAAATCTTCAACATACTCTTGACTAACTTGTTCTCTACCATAACTGTCAAGATAAAAATCAATCAACATTTTTACAGTTATTCCATGCGGATATTTAGATTCTTGAAATTGAATCCCTAATTTTAGATTTTCATCTCATCAAACTTCACCAGATGTAGGTTTTTTGATTCTTGCTATGATTTCAACAGTGGTCGATTTTCCTGAACCATTACCACCTAACAAAGCTATTCTTTCACCTTGATAAATATCAAAGTTAAAGTTTTCTAAAACTTTTTTATGTCCATAAAACTTATTTATGTTTTTTAATGAAATAATTTTTTTCATAATTATTTAAAATCCTCTCTATAAAAATAGAAATTTTCTTTACAAAAATGACATTCTACTTCTATTTTCCCATCTTCATTCAGAATCTTGTCAATTTCTGTTTTTTCTATTAATTTTAATGAAGATAATACTTCTTCTTTATTAAATTTACATTCTCAAAAATACTGTTTTTCCTGTAAAAACGTTGCTTCCATTGAGTCTATATATTCATCTAAAGACATATTATCTAGATTATTATTTTTTAAAAAGTTTTCAATTCACACGATATCTTCTTCTGTGTGGCTTGGTAATAATTGAAAAATCACTGAATAAACTCTTTCAAGTGTTTGCTTGTTTTTAAATTTAACACTTGAAATTATTGCTGTATATATTTGTTCAGAAACTTTAAAATAATAGGCTAAATCTGTAACAATATCTGACTTCATTAGTTTAACTTCTCCACCAAAATGTTGAGATCCATTATTTCTTGTAATTCTTAAAAATCCATCATTACCTAAACCAAGAACAAGCGGTATATTTTCAAAATCTGAATCATCTTTTTCTGTAACAATATCATTATTATCTAATAAAGCCCTTAATGAACCTTCTGTTCTTGATTCAACAATCAAATTTTTTATTGTTCCATTTTCACTTTTAATAAATGTAGTTACTTTTCCACTTTTTATTGATAAAATCGAAGAAAGTGGACCAAAAACAGAAATCGCTTTTGCCAAAACTAAAGCTGGAAATGGATTACATTTTTGCACTTCAATATTTCTTTGTGCTGATTTTGTTAAATCAGAAACTATTATCCTTATATTATTCTTTATAAAAATTTGAACTTTATCCATAATTTCAAAATTATACCACTATTATTTTTTTAAAATATAAAAACTATTACCTTAATATAAGGCTTTTTCAACTTCTTTTTGTGATGAATAAAATTTTCAAAAACCTAACTTGTTTTTTTGAGCATAATGAAAATCAGAAAGAAGTTGATCATAATAATCAATATCTTCAGTATAAAAAGGAGAAGTTTTATCAATTGAAATGTATCTGACTATTACTAGACCGTTTCTTAATAATTGACGTCCTATATCAATATTATTTATAAAAATTTTAGACACATTTCTTTTATATTTATCTTTTTTAATAATTTGAATTTGAATTTCTTTTTTATCAATCTGTTTTCTTAAAAAATTTCTCGCTAAAAGAGCATAATAATGTTTATTCCCTTTTGTTTCAACCCCATCTCTATCTTTTATTTCTGGAGCGTCTATTCCAAAAAATCTATACCTTTGATTATTATTATCTGTAAATGTATCACCATCATAGACTGAATTCACAAAATAGGTTTTTGTTTTTGTTTCAGTCTTTATAGAGCATGAAACTGTAAAAAAATTAAAGAATAAAAAGAAAATGAAAAGGATTTTTCCTAAAATTTTCCGCATAAAAAAATAGAGTCTATTTAACTCTATTTTCTGATCCAAATTCTTTAATTTTTTCAATTACTGTTTGTCTCATTGCTGCTGTTCCTGGAGCATATAATTTTCTTGGATCAAAGTTTTTTCCTTTTTTAGCTTCTCCAGATTCAACATATGCTCAAATAGCTTTAGCATTTGCTTGTTGTAATTCAGTGTTTACATTAATTTTTGCAATTCCTAAAGAAATTGCTTTTTTAATTTGATCGCTTGGTATTCCTGAACCACCATGTAGAACAAGACCAATTTTTGCTTTAGCAGAAATTTCTTGTAAAGCCTCAAAATTTAATGATTTTCATGAAGCAGGGTATGGACCATGAATATTTCCAATTCCCGCAGCTAACATATCAATTCCTAAAGCTGCCATTTTTTTAGCTTCTTCTGGGTTTGCTAAATCTCCATTTCCTACGATTCCGTCTTCTTCACCACCAATAGTTCCTACTTCAGCTTCTACAGAAACTCCGTGTACTAAAGCAAGTTTGGTTAATTTTTTAGTATTGTTATAGTTTGTTTTAAAGTCAGAATGTGATCCATCATACATTACTGAAGTATATCCTTCTTTTATAGCTTTAACACAAGCATCATATGAACCATGATCAAGGTGTAGAGCTACTGGGATTGTTATTTTTAATTCACTAATTAACCCTGTAACCATTCCATAAATGGTTTTAAAACCACCCATATATTTAACAGCACCTTCTGAAGTTGCAAGAATTAAAGGTGATTTCATTTCTTGAGCTGCTAATAAAACTGTTTTTGCTCATTCTAAATTATTGATATTAATGTGTGGAATAGCATATTTTCTTTTATATGCATCTTTCATCATTAATTTTGCGTTTACTAAACTCATTTTTCTCCTTGTTTATTTTTATTATGCTTATTTAATTATATTTTATTTTTGAAGAAAATTATATAATTTAATAAAAAAGTATTTTTTAAAATTAAAAGAAAAAGGAAAACTAAAAAATGAAAAAAATAAAATATGATTATCCCTTTGTTTTCAAAGATAATAATCAACCCAAAAATCCCGTAATTTTTGTTCATGGTTTTAATTCAAATCACAGCAGACACAATGTTTTTATGGATAAATGAACTTTAAGTGATTATTATGCTATATCTTTTCCTGGAAATGATTTATTAGAAGCTAAAAATAACGATGAAATTAGCGTTTATTCTTTTGCAAATCTTTTAATTAAATTTATTAAAGAAAATAATTTAAAAGATGTGGTCTTAATCGGTCATTCTATGGGTGGGGGAATAATTTCTCTTGCTTATTTACAAGAACCATCTTTATTTTCAAAATTAATTTATGTAGCACCAATGAACAAATCTTCACTAGTTAAAAAAGAAGATTACTTTAATTCTTATTTTCCAAAAACTTTTGAAGAATATAAGACATTTTTAAAGGCTTTGTATTATGATCCAACACCTTTGTTTATGAATAAAGAGTTTATGGAAAAAGAAAAAAATAATTTTGATCCTTATCTATTCAACAATCCAACTATAGTGAAATTAGGAGAAAATTTGCCAAATATAAATTTAATGAATAATATAGAAAAAGGTTTAAATTCAATTAAAATTCCTACTTTATTGTTACTTGGAGAAAAAGATGCTGTTATAGACAGGGAAAATTGTATAAAATATTTTTATAATAATGTTAAAAATATTCAAATAGAAGTTTTTGAAAAAGTGGGTCATATGATTTACTATGAAAACTTTGAAAAATATTTTAATATAATTAAAGATTTTTATTTAAAAGGAGAAAAAAATGAATAAAACAAAATTAAATATAAAAGAAACACAATTAGCAATTCAAAACTTAAAAAAAATATTTCAAGAAGAAATTAAAAAAGAATTAAATCTAACTAGAGCTACCGCTCCTCTTTTTGTTGAAAAACAAACAGGGTTAAATGATGGTTTAAACGGAGAATCACCAGTAAGTTTTACCACTAAAAATAGTGATGTTAAACTAGAAGTTGTTCACTCACTTGCTAAATGAAAAAGACAGGCTTTAAAAGACTATAATTATGACTTTTATGAAGGTATTTATACAGATATGAATGCAATCAGAAGAGAAGAAGACTTAGATGAATTACATTCATACTATGTAGATCAATGGGACTGAGAAAAAATTATAAAAGCTTCTGATAGAAATATTGATTTTTTAAAAAGCATTGTTAATAAAATTTACAAAGCAATTTTGAAAACCAAAGAAGAATTAAAAAAGCAATTTCCCGTATTAAAAGAAGAATTAGTTAAAAATGTTTTCTTTATTTCTTCGCAAGAATTAGAGGATTTATATCCTAACTATTCCGTTAATGAAAGAGAAAATTTAATTACCAAATCAAAAGGAACTGTCTTTATTTATCAAATAGGACACAAAATGAAATCAGGTTTGATTCAATCATTAAGAGCGTTTGATTATGATGATTGAAATTTAAATGGTGATTTAATAATTTATTCTCAAACTCTTGAAAAAGCAATTGAAATTTCTTCAATGGGTATTAGAGTAGATTCAGAGTCCATTTGTACTCAAGCAAATAAATCAAAAGCAGAAGTGGAAAAAATTTCACCATATCACTTTAATGTTGTAAACAATCTTTTACCTTTAACAATTGGGGGTGGAATAGGACAAAGTAGATTAAGTATGCTTTTACTTGAAAAACAACATATAGGTGAAGTACAATCCAGTTTTTGACCTAAAGAATATAAAGAAGAATTAGCAAAAAAAGGAATAAAACTTTTATAACAAGTTTGATTCTTTCTTTTTTATTTGTGTAAATGTGTTATTATTTAAAATACTAAATAATATTAGCATTTATTTATAGATATGGAGAATTAATGAAATTTATAGATGAAGTAAAATTGAAAGTACAAGCCGGAAAAGGCGGCAATGGAATGATTGCTTTCAGAAGAGAAGCACACGTTGATCGTGGTGGCCCTGATGGCGGTGACGGTGGTAATGGAGGTTCTATTTATTTTGTAGGAGATCCTGGAATGAACACTCTTCTTCCTTTGTATTTAAAGAAAATAATTAAAGGGAATGACGGGGAAAACGGTAGAAGAAAAAATCAATATGGAGCCGCTGGAAAAGATATTTATATCAAAGTACCAATAGGAACTCTTATTTATGATGGAAATAAATTGTTGCACGATATCATAACAGAAGAAAATTATTTAATAGCAAAAGGTGGTAAAGGTGGAAGAGGAAACACTAAATTTAAATCTTCCAAAAATACTGCTCCCAAAATTAGCGAAAATGGTGATTTTGGTGAAAAATTTAATTTAACTCTAAACTTAAAAGTTTTAGCAGACGTAGGTTTTTTAGGAAAACCTTCAGCAGGAAAATCTACAATTTTATCTAGAATTTCAAATGCAAAACCAAAAATTGCAGATTATCATTTTACAACTTTAGTTCCACAATTGGGACTTGTTCAAGTTTTTGAAAATTCCTTTGTTGCTGCTGATTTACCAGGTTTAATCCAAGGAGCAGCACAAGGTAAAGGACTTGGAATTCAATTTTTAAAACATATTGAAAGATGTAGAGTTATCGCTCATATAATTGATTTTGGTGACGAAACTAAGAATCCAATAAAAGACTATATTGAAATTAATGAAGAATTAAAAACTTATAATTTAAATTTAGAAAAAAGAAAACAAATAATAGTTGCTAATAAATCAGATCAAGAAGTTTTTAAAAAGCAACTATCTAAATTTAAAAGGAAATTTAAAAATTTAGAAATAGTGGAAATTAGTGCGATTGAAAATAAAAATATTGATACATTAAAAATCAAACTTTGAGAAGCATTAGAAAAAGAAAAAACCCCTATTTTTGAAAAAACTTTCTCTGAAGTTACAATTACTTTAGAAAAATATCACGAAGTTAAAAAAATACACGAAGGACTGTTTGAAGTGTTTGGTCCTGAAGTGGAAGAAATTTACAACAAAATTCCTATTGTATCACATGATAATTTAATGAGATTTAATCAAAAACTAAAAGAAATTGGTGTTTGAAATGAACTTATTGAACTCAACATACAAGCTGGCGATGTAGTTAGAATATATGAATATGAATTTGTTTGGGAGGATGAACAATAATGGAAGGATTTATTGGTTCAATTTTAAATACATTAAACTCAATGAAAGGTTCTTCACCACATATTTGAGTTCCAATTTTATTTGCTTTTTCTATACTTTTTTCTTTAGTTACCGGTTATTTTTTAAAACTTAAATTTACCATTTTTAAGTTTGTTTCCATAATTATAACTATAATTGGTACAGTCATTTTTTATAGCATTGCTAATAAATATGCTAAAGAACATTTTGATGATCCGGAAGGTTTTACTACTTTAGCTGCAACAGTAGTTGCATTAATAGTTTATTGAATTTTTAGATTTATTTTCTTTACAATTGCACTAGTAATAGCAATTTTCAGTAAAATTAAAAAGAAAAAAAGCAATAAAACTTTTACTAAAATAAGCAAATTAATTTATGGTGGTGTTTTTGCAGGAACTAATCTATTGTTAACAGTGCCAGGTGCTCTTCTGTTTTCTAACGTATTGCTTTTCCCTTCTGATAAAAAAACAAGTTATGCAAATTCTACAGAGATTGGTGTAAAAATACTGACAGGTGGTAAAGGTACAGGAATTCATAACTTATATGGAATTATTAAAAATGGAGCAGATCTTGCAACTAATATTAACAAATTACAAGATTTATTAACCAAAGATTATAAAAATTTAAGCGAAGAAGATAAAGAAACACTTAAAAAAATATTAACTGATGTTTCTAATTTAGTTAATGATCAAAGAATACAAAACATTGTATTTCCAATTATAAAAAATCAATTTGAATCATTTAATGTAGAACCTACTTTAAATGAAGTAGTTGATAAAACCATAAAAAGATTAACTGCAGATCGCCCAGATTACTTAGTAGCAACAGCAGAAGAAAAGAAAAAAATTGTTACTGAATACTTAAAAGAAAATATACAAAAATTATATAATGAAGCAAAATTAACAAACCCTGACATTGATGAACAAAATGCAAAAATTAAAGACTTACTTTCTAACATCAATGACAAAACAGAAAAAAAACTTGTTGATTTTGTAACTCCTTTAATAAAAAGTGAAGAATTAAAATCAAAAGTTGATATCCAAAATGCTTTAGAAACAATTATTTCTTTCTTCAAACATGAAAAATAAAAGTAAAAACAATCCAGTGCATCAAAGCATTGGATTTTAATTATTAAAAATCTCTTTTAATATGTCTAAATTTATCATAACTTCTTAATGAATTATTAAATTTAAATGTAAAATCTTTTCTATATTTAGAAAGTTTTATTTCTAAATCATACTTATCAATAAACTTATAAAACTCTTTTAAAGCATCTTGAAATTTTTTGTCTATATTTTGCTTATTTTTATTATAAAAAATATGTATAAAAATTGAACATAAAACTGTTTCTTCAAATGTTTTTTCAAATAACTCATATTTGTTTCTTATTTTTAATTGTAAATATAAGTAATCTAAATTTTTTGCTATTCCTATTATTTTATCAGTAGTATGACTTTTAAAATCTGAATTTGAATTTCAATCATATTTATATAATTTTTTATGAATATAATAAATATTATCAGTTAATAAAAATAAAACCAAAGCAAGAGAAAATTCTTCATAAGTATAACCTAAATAAAAAGGTAAATATAAACTTTTATATCATTCTTTATTAATTAATTTGTTTCAAATAAAAGTAAATTTCTCTATTTCAAAATTTATTTTTTTTCTGTATTTTTCCTTTATAAAAATTCTTTTTTTAAATATATTCATAAGTAAATTATTTTTATTACTAAATGAAAAATCAGAAAGGATTATATTGTATTTTTTCTCTGCTGAATACAATACTTTATTAAATTCTAAAATAGCATTAGGTTCAAGTTCATCTGTAAAATTTAAAAAAATAAAAAATTCAGTTTCACAATTATCAATTAAGTAATTTTTTATGTGAGAACTTTCTGAGTGTTGAACAAAATCAATAATTTTTATATCAATATTATTTTTATTTTCATCTTTAAATTTATGTAGAACTGTTTTAGTATTATCTGTAGAACCATTATTTAAAAACAATACATTAAATCTTGCATCTGTTTGCTTAGTTATTGATAACAACAAATTTTTACAAGTTTTCTCTCCATTAAAAATCGGTATCAAAATAGTTATTTTATTCTTTGTTTCCATTAAAATCTTTCTGTAAATTTTCTAAATTGTATTTTTTATATCTTAATTTTTCATAATTAGAAAAAGCAATATTAAAAAGAGAAAAAAATTTAGTTTTATATTTAATTATTCGTTCATCAATTTGATATTTTTCTAAAATATTATAAAAATCAATTAAAACTATCTGAAACTCGTTTTCTTTATTTAAATTATGGTGAGCTCAAAAAATATGAGTGAATACTTTTCTTATAAAATATTTTTCAATATTTTCTTTATATACATTAAAAATGTTTCTTTTTTTAAGTTCGCTATATAAAAAATCTAAATTTTTAGTTATACTAACTATTTTTTTAATATTATGTTTTTTAGATAAACCTTGTAAATTTAAATCATATTTATATGTTTTTTTATTAATGTGATAACTATTTATTGTCGATAATAACAAAATGAAAGAAATAGGAAAATCTTCATAATTATAACCAACTAAAAAGGAAATGTCTAAATTTAAAAATCAATCTCTATTTATAGCTTTGTTTCAAATAAAAGCAAGTTGATCTTGTGTATATTCAATGTTATTTTTATATTTAGGTTTTGTTAAAATTTTTGTTTTTGCTAAATTTAAAATGGGAATATTTTTAAAAATTAATGAAAAATGAGCAGTAATAATATCATATTTATGACTTGAATAGATGGGTTTATTAAATTCAAAAATGGCATTTTTTGTAATAAGATCATCTGGATCTAAAAATAAAAAATATTCTGTATCACAATTGTTTATTAAAATGTTTCTAGCATTTGCTAATCCGCCATTTTTTTCTAAATTTATTATTTTAATATTAAATAAATCATCATATTTATTTTTAAATTCATTTAAAACTTCTAAAGTGTTGTCTGTAGATGAATCGTTTAAAAAAACTAAATCAAATCTCTTATCTGTTTGTTTAATCAAGCATTTAAAAACTCTTTTATAATACTTATTTTTATTGAAACAAGGAATCAAAATAGATAATTTATTTTTCATTTGTTCTCCATTTATTTTTAATTAATTTTTATTAAATAATAGTATTACAATTTTAACACATACAAATGAAATAAAAATTAACTTTGTAAAAAGTTAATTTCTTATACTTTTATTTGAGATTTTTTAATTTTTTTCTTCATTGAATTTCGTGGTTAATTATATCTTCTAAACTATATTTTAATTTAAATCTTAATTTTTGCTGAATTTTATTTGAATCTGAAACTAGGAAATCAGGATCTCCTTCTCTTCTTGCTCCAAATTTAAAATTAATTTTTCTATTTAAAATCTTAGAAAACATATCTACTACTTCTTTATTAGAATAACCTTTATTACTTCCTACATTAAAAATTTCACTTTTATGTTTATCTAAATATTTATCTAATAATAAGTGTGCTTCTGCTAAATCTTTTACATGGATGTAATCTCTTATACATGTACCATCAGGTGTATTATAATCATTACCAAAAATTTCAAATTCTTCTTCTTTTAAAACTTTATTTGCAATAACAGGTATTAATAAAGAATAGTTATTGGTTTTAGAAAAAAGACCTGCTCTTATTTGAGGATCTGATCCAGCAACATTAAAATATCTTAAAATTCCATATTTAAATTTTTCATTGGTTTTAGCGTAGTCTTTAATAATTTGTTCACAAAAAACTTTAGAGTTACCATAGGGATTTATAGGTTTCTTTGCATTATTTTCTTTGAAAGGTAATCCTTTGCCCTTTCCATAAACAGCAGCAGTAGATGAAAATAACAATTTATTTATAGAAAATTTATCCATTAAAGTTAAAACATTAATAATACCATTTATATTATTTCTATAATAATCAAGTGGTTTAGTAACTGATTCTCCAACTTTTATAAAAGCAGAAAACATAACTACTGTATCAATTTGATGATTGACAAAAACTTTTTCCATTTCATCAATATTATTATGATCAATATTATAAAAAATCATATTTTGATCTAAAAATTCTTTATTTCCAGAACTTAAATTATCAATAATTATAACTTTATGGTTGTTATCTAAAAGGTAATAAGCAAACACTGACCCAATGTAACCCGCACCACCAATTAATAAAAAAGTTTTCATATTATTTTATCTCTTCTTTTTCTTTTATAAAGGATTTTATGCTATTTTTTAAACTATTTTCTCTTAATGCATAATCAATATTAGCTTTAACAAAACCTTCTACTGAACCTAAATCATATCTAATTCCATCAAGCTCACAAGCATAAATTTTTTGAGTTTCCATTAATTTTGGAAAAGCATCTACTAGCTGAATTTCACCACCAAAACCAGGTTCTAAGTTTTTTAATATTGGCATAATTTCTGGTGTAAAAACATATCTTCCAATGATTGCCTTGTTGCTTGGTGCTTCTGAACGCTTAGGTTTTTCTATCGCATCCATTATTTCAAAAACTTTTCCGTGTCCTTGATTAATATGTTTAGGAACTACAATACCATATTTATGTACTTCATTTCATTCTACAGCAGATACTCCTAAAATAGAACATTTATATTTTTCATATTGTTCCATAAGTTGCTTAATTGCTGGTTTTTTACTGCTATAAATTAAATCATCACCTAAAATAACAGCAAATGGTTCATTCTTAATTTTTTTAGCAGCAACTCAAATAGCATGACCTAATCCTAGTTGTTCATCTTGGTGTATTTGTTTAATTTTAATATTAGGCTTTTTAATAAAATTAGTTCTTTGCAAATCATTTAATAAATCAGTTTTATTTTTTTCCACTAATTCTTCTTCTAAATCATAATTAACTCTAAAATAATCCATCATCCATTCTTTTCTAGGTGAAATAATAATTCAAATTTCTTCTATTCCGGATTCAATAGCTTCTTCTACTAAATAATCAATAGTTGGTCTATTTAAAACCGGTAATAACTCTTTATGAACCGTTTTAGTAAAAGGTAAAAATCTAGTTCCTCACCCAGCGGCTGGTATAATTAATTTTTTTATTTTCATATAAAAATTATATATATAATTTCTGTTTTTTGATTAAAATTAAAAAAAATAACCGACATAGTTGTCAGTTATTTAACTCTATTCATTTTAATAACTTGTTGCACAAGTGCATCTCCTGGGAAATCCATAATTGTGATTCCAGAGATAAATCTATGATCTCTTTCATAGGTTTTTAGAAGATTTAAAACTTTTGGATTAGCCTGTTCAGCTAATCTAAAAATTGTGGTAGGTAAATTAGTGTGTGATGTAAAGTTTAAAAATAATACTCCTTGACCTTTGTACTTGGTACTAATGTCATATTGTCCTTTGATAGCGTCATATTTGTCATTTGGCGTAGCTTCAAAGTTATCTTGTGTATAAAAAATATAAGGTTTTGCTGCTTGCCCACCTGAGTTGTATTTTGGACCTCAAGAAGTATCTGTTGTAATTTCAGGATCTAGATCATTGAATATCATCATTTTTCCTCTTAAATCAGCAACTGTTGGTCATAAAGTTCCTTTATATGATTCTCTTTGATATAAATAATCATAATGTTTTAAAAGAGCATTTTCAAATTTTTGTCTATATTGTTGTCTAAATTGTGGACTTTGACCTGGTTTATAATCTTCACTTTTTATTCTTAATAATAAGAATTCACTTGGATGTCTTTGTAAGAAATAAGCAAAATCTCTTAGAGTATTACTTAAGTTGGTTGTAGCATAAGTTACACCATGTCTTAAATTCATATTCTCATCTATTCTTAAGTCAAAAAATCTAATTCCTTGTTTTAGTTGTGTATCATAGTTATTAGCTTGTGTTTTTGCATAATCCTTACCAAAAAAGTAATAGAAACCTGTTCCTGAAAACATCGCACTATCATGAGTTCCTGGAATACTTAAATCTGAAATTCTCGCAGAATCATCTAAGGATTTCATTCAATCTAAATTGTTTAAACTTGTTCCACTATAGTATCTAGTGTGCTCATCTTGATTATGTGGTTGATCATAGTTATAGTTTGGTTTTGGTTTCGGAGCAGGAGTTGGTTCAGGATTTGGTGTTGATGGTTGATTATTTGAAGGTTCTTCAATTGTTGGTTCTGGATAATCTGGTTCAGGCGGTGTACCATCTGAAATTAAAGGTTTTGCCCGTTTAAATGGTTTAAAATCATCTACATTTGGAAACTTAATTGATACATTATCAAATAAAACATCGGTTATTCTAAAAATTCTATTATTATATAAAGAATTAGTTGAAAGAATTATTTTATTATCATAATCAAGAGCTATATCTTTAGATTTAGCATAAACCGTTCTTCTAGCCTCATTAACATCTTGAATTTTGATTTTGAGTTCTTTTTTTCCTGTAAATAAATCTTGATTTTTAAATCTTAAAACAAAATCTGCACTAACTCCATAATCAGATTCAAGATTTTTAACTTGAATTGATGCAACTTCTAATTTTCTAGCTTCTGTTCTAAAGTTTTTAACTACTTCTGGTTTGATTTCCAAACTTCTACCATCATAAGAAATACTTTGCAATACATATTCAGTATTATCGCGTAAATTATCAAGACTTAAACTTATATTATTATTAAGTAAAACGATATTTGTAAATCTTTTAGAATAATTATTATTAAAATTTAAAACCAATTCTTTTGTTTTATCAAATTGAGAAGCGTTTTCAAAAGAAATTATCATATTAGCACTTGAAGTTGTAATATGTTCTGTAGAAATGTTTGAAACTTTAATTCTTTGTGGGTTGTCTTTAGTTGTGAAAGAAATAGTTCTAAAAGATGAATCTTTTTCCATTGACTGATTGTTGTATTTAACATTATTTACTGTATAGTGTGTATTAAAATCTAAATTATTTAACATTAAATCAATTGTTGTACTATCAATTATTCTGAAATTATCAATATTTTTTTCACGATTATTTAATACAACAGTTAATCTATCGCTAGTTGAAATATCTTTTGTAGATCTTAATTTTAAAGTTAATTTAGCAGAAGCAATTTGAACATCACTGCTTTGCATTGTTTTTAATAAAATATCCTTTTTAGTGCTAAATTCTCGTGTATTAGTATTTATTTGAAGATCAATATTCTTGTGATTGATTCTGCTTATTCTATAAGTAGAATTACTATCTAAATTATTTAAATTTAGTGTTATATTACTATTATTAGAACTTAAAGTTGCTTCTTTACGAATTTCTGTATTAGTATTATTTTTAATCAAATAAATAACTAAATTTTGATTTTGTTCTAGTCAATCAGTGTTAGATAAATTTATATTTAAATTTGCTGAATTATAAGTTATATTACTAAAGTTTAATCCGCTAACTACTGTAACACTTTTTGCTGTGGTAAAACTTATATAAACTCCAGAATGATTTAAAATTATATTACCTAATTTTATATTTTTAAGTGTATAAGTGGTATTTGGATTTAATCCAGAAATGATTTGTGATAAAGAGTTGTTGGTGATTAAATTGTGTGAAAAAGTTTTCACTAATCCATTAGAAAACTCTAAAGTTATATTTTCATTTGAATTTAAATATTTAGGATTATTAAATACAACATTTATACTTGCGGAATGCTCATTAACATTAGCAACTGAATAATTATTAATTGATACAAAATCATCTGTTCTAAAATTAATTGAGTTTTCAATTAAATTTTTATTTTCATATTTAATTTGAGTTATAGAGTAATTTTGTGATTCGACTAAATTACTTAAATTTATTGTTACTATATTATTGTTTATAGAATAATGAGAAATTGTTTTAGTTTCCCCGCCTTGAAATTCGATTATAAAGGGATTATAGGTATTAATGTCTTTAATAGCTCTAAAATTTAAATGTAAATTTGCTGAATTTAAAGTAATATTATCTATTGAAGTGCTTGTTATTTTAACATCTTTATTAGTTGTAAAATAGTAAGAAGAGTTCTCTGGTAAAAGATTAATTTCTTGGTGTTTTACATTTTTAACTTTATATGTTGTATTACTAATTAAATTATCAAAAACAAAGTGAATTTGGTTATTATCAATACTAAATGCATTAAAAGTTTTACTTATGATTTGATTGTTTGAAGTATTTAGTAACTCTATTACAAAAGGATGATGAACGTCTATTCATTCTTTATTTGAAAAAGTAAAATTTAATTTTAAACTATTATAACTGCTTAATAAATTATTGATACCTAATAAAGAAGAAATTCTTTGTTTTGTTTTAAAATTGATTGTTTCATAATTATTTAATAAACGAATATTTCCATAATTAATAGATGCTATCTGATAATCTGTAAATGCAAATAAATTATCTAATTGAAAAGAAACTTTGTTATTGTTTAAAACATAATGAGCAAAATTTTTACTTGTACCATTAGATAATACTATAGTTATAGGCTCTGAATTATTTAAATCTTTATTATTTTCAAATGTTAAATTTAAAGTTGCAGCCTCTGCTGTAATATGATCAACTGACTTACTTAGTAAATGAATATGTTTTGTAGTTGCAAAAACATAATGTGAATTACTATTTAAAATATTTTGTTGCTTATGTTCAACTTTGATTATTTGATAATTTGAATTGCTTTCTAAGTTTTGAAAAACGAATTTAGCTAAATTATTTTCAATATTAAAATGTGCAAATTCTTGTCTTACCACTTTATTATTAGATAAATTTTTTAATTCAAATGTTATTGGGGAACTTAAGTTCATTCATTCTTTATTTGAAAATTCAAATGCTAAGTTTAAAGAGTTATAACTTTTGTTATCTTCTGTAACATTAACTACAGAAGAAGCAGTTTGTTCTGTTCTAAAAGAATTAACATTTAAGTTATTTAAAATGTTTTTTCTATTGTATTTTATGGAAAAAACAGAATAATTTGTATAAGGAACTAAATGATTTAAATGAAGTGAAATAAGGTTTCCTTGTTTTTCATAGTTTATGAATTCCAAGGTTGTACCGTTTGAAAATTCAACAACAATAGGAACAGTATTATCTATGTCTTTCAATGAGTTAAAAGTTAAATTTAGAACTGCAGAATTTGTTGTTACAGAGTGAATAATTCCATTTTCTAAATTAATATTTTTGGTTGTTTGAAACACAAAAGAATTTGTTGTAGTTAAAAGTTGTGTATTTTTATGCATTATGCTCTTTAATTTATAAATTGTATTGCTTTCTAAATCGTTAAATGTAAATTTAGAAGCTTTGTTTATTAAATTAAAAGGGTTAAAAGTTTTAGAAATTTCTTCTTTTGTGGTATTTTTCTCTAAAACTATTGTTATTGGTTTATTTATCTCTATTCACTCAGGATTTCTAAAATTTAAAGTAAAGTCTATGGAATTATAAGTGCTTGAATTTTGAGTTACATAAGAAAGAGAACTTGGAATTAATAATGTTCTAAAGTCAATTTGCTCATTACTAATTAAATTTTGGTTTTTATGTCTTATTGATAATATTTTATAAGTGGTGTTTGCTGATAAACTTTCCAAACTTAATGAAATACTATCATTTTCCTTTTGATAATCATTAAATCTATATGAATCACCATTATTTAACTCTACAATTATAGGTTGTCTAGAGTCTACATCATTTATATTTTCAAAAGTTAGTCCTAAAAGAGCAGAATTATGAGTAATGTTGGTTATTCTTTTATTAGTTAAGTTTAAATTAGGAAGGGTTTGGAATGAAAAATCCCTTTCTTTTTCTACATTATTATTATCTAATGTTATTTCTTCTAAAACATATAAAGAGTTTGAATGTAAATTATTTAAGTGTAAAGTTAAACTATTATTTAGAATTTTAGAAGATAAAATAGAGATTGAATCCAAGTTTGAAAATTTTATATTAAATACAGAATTGGAATTATAAATTAAATTTTCAAAATTTAAAATTAAATCAACCGAATCAGATGTTATAGAATTTACAGTAAAATCCCGTATTTTTGGATTTTTTAGAGTTTTAAATTGAGTATTTAAATTACTAATATTAATTTCTTCATTATCAAGCATTATTGAATTAATAGAATAATTTCTATTAGGTTGCAAATTATTAAAACTAATTTCCAATCGATTAGAATCATTCAATAAAAAAGAAGTTTGAAAATATCTCTCGTTATTATCAAGTATTATATTTAAATCTTTATTAATATTTTTATCTATTACATTTGTAAAAGTTAAAATTACAGTTGCAGATTTTTGACTTATGTCTTTATATGAAATATTTTCAATTTGCAACCTGTTTTTTGTTTGAATTGTTGGAAAATTGCGATCTAAAATAACCGTTTCTTCATCATATTTAAAATTAACAACATTATAAGATGTATTTTTGTTTAAATTATTAATTGTGAAATAAATATAATTTCCATTTACTTCGTAATTATTTGCTTCTTTTTCTTCTGGATTTCCTGAATTGGATAAAATTAATTTTATTCTATTTCCTTTATCAAAAAGACTAATATTATTTAAAGAAGCTTTGATTTTAGCACTATTTTCTGTCGTATTAATAACTTCAAAATTTTCCATTCTTAAAGCTAAAGTATGAAAATTTCTATTTGTACTTTCAATAAATATCTCTTTGTTATTTTTGTAAATTTTATTTATGTAATAGTTAGTGTTACTTTTTAAATTGTTTAATATAATAGAACTATTTGAAGATCTTCATTCTTGAGAAAATTGTTGAAATTGTCCTTGTTCATCTCTTGTTTCTATTACTACTAAATCTCCGTCTATAAAGGCATTGCCTTTATTAAAGGATAGTTGAAGCTGTACAAAACGCGTATTTAAAGATAAAATTTTTATGTTAGTATTTTTTACTTCTTTCTCTTTTGTTTTAAAAGAAAAAACATTTGTTGGATTATAAACTACATCATTTATTTTTAAATTTTCTATTTGATAGGTTGAATTTTCATTTAAATCACTTAAATGAATTTGTATTACATTATCTTCTTTTGTAAATTCAACATTTTTATATTCTTCTTCATTAACTAATTTAATTTTTATATTTTCAATATCATTATTACCTAAGTTATCTGATAAGTTACTTAATTGAATATAGGCTGAATTTGTTGTTGAACTAATTTCAGACAAAGTGATATTTTTTTCTTGTTCAATAACGATATCAGATGTTCTAAAAGAAAAATTAGAAATTTTATTTTTTAATACTTTTCCTTCAACTTCAACTTTTTTAACTTTATAAATAGTAGAAGGAACTAAATTATCAAAATTAAAATGTTCTGATAAAGAATTTTCATTATTATTAATAGTAAAGTTAAATTCTTTTTCTTTTATTTCTTCCGCTTCTTTAAATTCTAAAGTTATTGTGATAATTTTTGAAGTAGAAAAATATTCTTTATTACTGAACATAAAATCTAAGGTTCCTGTATTTATATCCTTTTCAACTAAAGAAATATTATTTATAATAGGTGCTGAAAGTTGTGTTTTAAAATTAAAAATAGGAAATTGAATATTTTTATCGTTGATTTTTATATATTCTATGAAATAATTTTGGTTATCCATTAAATTATTTAAAAGTAACTCTATATTTTTGTTTATATTGGAAAAAGTAAAAACAAAAGGTTCTATTTTTTTATCTAATTTTATTTCAACTTTTTTGAGTTCTATATTTTCATTTAAATCTAAAACTAATCTTGCACTATTTGTTTCAATATCTTTAGCATTTATATTAGAAACAAAATAATGTTTTTTTAAAGTTTTAAAATTAAAATTACTATTATGTAGATTTCAAAAATCTTGATTATTTTTTATATTATCTATTGTATAACTTGTGTTGCTTTGTAAATTATCTATAACAAAAGTGATTTTATTTTCAAATACGGAAAAATTATTGATTCCTTTTTCTTCCTTTCCGCTTTTACTTCTTAAATTAATAAATAATTCTTGATTGTTAGAAATCAAATTCGAATTATCAATAGTTAGTTCTAATTTAACTGAATTTTCTTTATTTTCTAGAATTTTAAAGTTGCTTAAAATTACTTTTGGTTTTTCTAAAGTTGTGAAGCGAATATTGTTTTTTAGTATGTTATGATGATTATACATTATTTTAGTTATTGTATAATCAGTAGAAGCGATTAAACTTTCAAGTTTCAAATCGACTTTATGGTTATTTATATGAACATTAGAAAAATTTTGAGCTTTTCCATTTAAAAATTCAATGGATAAAGAATTAAAATGATTTATATTTTCTTCAAAATCGAAATTTAAAGTTGCTTCTGTTTCTTTAATATTTATAATCTCTGTATTTTGGGCAAAAAATTGTTTATTTGTTTTAAAAGTTTTTTTAACTAAACTATTTATTTGTAAAGACTTATTATCAACTTCTATTCCATAAATAGTGTAATTAGTATTTTCTTTTAATTTATTTATTTCTAAAACAATGTTTTTATTGTTAAACTCTCACTTTTGAGCAACTGCTTTTATACCATTGCTTAATTCTAAAATGATTTTGGAACTTGGTGAAATTTCAAATTTATTTTCAGGTTGCAAAGAAACACTTACTGAATTCTCAGTAATATTTGCAAATTCTATTTTATTTATCTTATTAATTGATGCTTTTTGTTCTCCTACAATAGGGTTTTTTTCTATTTGTTCCTTTTGTTTTTTAAAAAAAGCAAAAGGAAGGGTTGCAGCTGTAGCTATAAAACCAGGTACTAAAATTAATAATAATATTAATAATGATTTCTTTTTGTTTTTTATTTTCATCTCCGCCTCTTCTTACACTAATTTCTTTATTAAATGATACTACAAAAATCGTTTTAAAACAAAAGAAAAAAACATATTTTTTATATGTTCCTTAAATGAAATATAAAGTGCACCAGTGTTTTTATAACCTATTTGTATTTTA
>NZ_JBTGVG010000011.1:0-33941 GCF_054343455.1 Mycoplasma sp. 1012 | reverse complement strand
ATTGAGAAATTTTTACACAAAATTTATTACACTTCCATTTAATGCATAACTTATGCATATATTAAATCATTTTTAGACAAGATATTTATTTATCTTGTCTTTTTCTTTTTATTTGTAAAGACAAAATAGTATAATTTAAATAAAAATAAAGGGGAAAAATGAGTCAAGAGCAAATAGCAGTAATTGCAGGAATTAGTGTAAGTATGTTTTTGATGCTTTTAATAACTTTCTTTTTGCTTTTTTTAAGGTTTAAATATTTTAAAAAAATATCTAAACAGGAGCAATTAGGTTTAGAAGCAGAAAAAAATATTAATTTTCTTTTAAGAAGATGAGCAGAAAAAAATAATTTTTATTTTTTAGAAAGCAGTTTGTATAAATACAATGATAATCAATTGTTTGAAGTTGATGGAATATTATTAACAAACAAAGCAATTATTATTGTAGAAATAAAATCAATAAATGGCGTTATTAAAGGAAATTCAACAGAAAAAACACTAAATAAAGTCTTAGGAAATAAGAGTTTTGAAATTTCTAATCCTATTTATCAAAATGATAAGCATATTTATCATATAAAAAAAATGTTAGATGGAAATTTTCCTATTCTTTCTTTAATTGTGTTTTCAAACAGAGCACAAAGGTTAGAAATAGAAAATGAGTTAGCTTATGTTATCATTTGCTTAGAAGATGAACTCAATCAAATTCTTTTTGATATAAACACTTCATTAGAAGAAAGAATAAACCCAGAAACTCTAAAAGCTATTAAAGAAGCTTTTGAAAAATATCAAACAAATAATAAAAAAGATTATTTAGTATTAAAATCTTTTTCAACAAGTAGGTAAAATATGGAAAGTAAAGAAAAACAAAAAGTATCAAGAGAATTAATAATTGATAATTTAGCAATTAAAGTTGAGCAAGAAGTAACTACTTCAAATACCCAAAAAATAGCATTAAAAAAAGATTTTATTTTAGTTAAAAATGAAAAAATACTTGATGATGAACAATTAATAGAATTTATTAGACCTTTTTTTAATAAATATAAAGATAAAATAATAACTACTTTATTTACAAAAGATATAGATTTAGACAATAGATATTTTTATTTATTTGGAGAAAAAATTCATTGCCTTTTTGATTTATTTTTTGGAAAATATAAATTCGTTCCTTTAAGAACTGGTTTTCAACCAAGACTCTTAAAAACTAAAAAGCAAGTAATAGAATATATAGAAGAAATTAGAAAAAGAGAGTTATTAAAATATTTATTAGTGAGATTAACAAACATCGAAAAAGAAATGGGAATAAAACATCAAAATAGAGTATTTGTAAGAGTTAAAAAATCTATTTGAGGTACTAATCATATTTTTAGAAAAGAAATTTATTTTTCAGAAGCATTATCCCCTTTTTCCAAAGATATCATTGATTCAGTAATTTACCACGAATTAGCTCATTGTTTTGTCCCTAATCATTCAAAAGAATTTTGAGATATAGTATATAAATACTGTCCTGATTATGACCAAAAAACTAAAAAATTAAACAATAAGGAATATCAATAAAATGAAAGAAGAAAATATTTATTTATGTGGTCCAACAGTTTATAACCATGTGCATATTGGAAATATGCGCTCTCTTGTTTTTATAGATATTTTAAATAGAGTTAAAAAATACTTTAATTACCAAATAAATTATCTTCACAACATCACTGATATTGATGATAAAATCATACAAAAAGCAATTGAAGAAAATAAAAGCGAAAAAGAAATCAGTGAATTTTATTATCAAGAATATCTAAAGTTATTTAAAATTTATAATGTTGTTAAACCAACTAAAATTTTAAAAATTACAGATAAACTAGATTGAATTAAAAATTATATTAAAGAATTATTAGATAATAAAAATGCTTATAAAAGTGAAGGTAATGTTTTTTTTGATGTTAAAACAATAAATAATTATGGAATTCTTTCTAATCGAAAATTGGAAGATATGAAAAACGAAGAAGAAACTTCTTTAAAAAAGAAAAATATACAGGATTTTTCTTTATGAAAGAATACAGAATTAGGCATAAAATATGATTCTGAATTTGGACAAGGGCGTCCAGGATGGCATACAGAATGTTGTGCAATGATTTATTATTACTTTAATAAAAAAACCATTAATATTCATGCTGGTGGTGTTGATTTACTTTTTCCTCATCATGAAAATGAAAATGCACAGCATTTTGCTTTAACTAATAAAGCAATTGCCAAGGAATGAATTCATGCTGGTTTTATTAATAAAAATGGCTACAAAATGTCTAAATCATTAGGAAATATTTTGCTTGCAAAAGATTTTGCTTTTTTATACGGACCTGACACTTTTAGAAATATTATTTTAACAACTAATATTTTTACTCCTGTTGATTTAAGTGATGAACTTATTGTTTCTAATAAAAATAAAATTCAACAATTAACTAAATCATACTATCAATTTCTTTTAGAAAAAAGTAATTTAGTAATTGATACTTCTAAGATTGAAAAAATAATGCAATTATTTCTTGAATTGAAATTTGCACAAGCAAATAAAGAAATAAGTGAAATACAAAAAAATAAAGACTTTGCAACTTTATTTGAAATTTATAAACTACTTGGATTTAATTATGTTAATTTACAATTAGATCAAGAAATTAAAGAAATTTATTATAAATGAAAAGAACTAAAAGAACAGAAAAAATACGATCAAGCAGATAAATTAAGAGTAATCTTACATGAAAAAAATATTTTATAAACAAATAATGGAAAAATAAATAAAAGAAAGAAGAAAAGAGAGTTTCAATGATGGCAAAATATATTTGTGGGAAAAATTCAGTATTGGATGCAATAAAACATAAATTACCAATAATTCAAATTTTTTCTTCAAGACCTGAAGAGTTAATCAAAGTACAAAAAGATATTAAAGTTATAAAAAAAGATTACAAATATTTAGATAATCTGACAAAAGAAAACCATCAAGGTTTTATTGCACAAATCAGTGATATTGAAACACATGATTTAAATGTTATATTTAAAGATAAACCAGAAAAAATCTTAATTTTAGATCATATTCAAGACCCACACAATTTCGGAGCAATAATAAGAACAGCAAATGCCAGTGGAATTAATCATATTATTTTTCCTAAAGAACGTTCTGTCGATATTACCCCAACAGTTTTAAAAGTATCATCTGGCGGATTTATAAATATGAAATTTATTAAAGTTGCATCTATTAGTGCAACAATAACTAAACTAAAAGAAAAAAAATTCTGAATTTATGGAACAACTTTAAGTTCCAATTCCATCGATATTAATCAAACAACATTTAACTATCCACTGGCATTAATTTTAGGTTCCGAAGCAAATGGGATATCTAAAAGTGTAGAAAAAATGTGTGATCAAAATATTTATATCCCTTTAAAAGGAACTGTGCAATCACTAAATGTATCAGTAGCAGCCGGAATTGTTTTATTTAAATTAAAGTAAAACAAAGGAAAAGATGAACAAATCAGAAAAGGAAATAGAAAAATATAAAGAACTAGTAATCGCAGCTTCTAAAAATGTTTTTAGCAAATTTAAATACATTCCTTTAACTTGAGAAGATATTAATATTTATGGTTTATCCATCGTTTTAGAAGTAGCAGAAATAGCAAAGAAATATAATCAAGAAGACAAAAAAGGTGTAATTTATGCTATCTTGTTTAATAAATTAATGACTTATGCTAAATCATTTACTAAAAATAATTCTAAAATAATGAATTTTAGTATTTCATTTGAAGATGAAATTTTAACCAAACTAGAATCAGAAAATTCAAAAGAATATCTTTTTAAAGAAGACTGTCAAAGATTTTTTAAAAAGTTTTCTCATGAAGAATTAAATATCTTAAATTTATATTATCTTAATAAAAAAACAGTTAAGGAAATATCTAATCAGTTCTATACATCATCCTTTAAAATTAAAAGGTTTTTAGAAAAAGTAAAACTCGAAGCAGTTGAATATTTCAAATAATTGCAAAAATAATATATAATTAATAAACTATGTCTAAAGAAAAAATTGCATTAGCTTGTGAAGTTTGCAAGTCAAAAAATTATGTTAAAAATAAATCTGTAGATGACAGATTAGTAATCAACAAGTTTTGCAGAAAATGCAATTCTCAAACTTTACACAAGGAAGAAAAATAATGAAAGAAAAAAGAAACAAAAAGAAAAGAGAAAAAAAATATTATTTCAGAAATTGAATTAAAGAAATAAAAAGAATTAAGTGACCAAAAGGTAAAGATGCTAATAAAAATTTTATGTGAACTATTATCTTTGTGGTTATTTGTTCAATTTTATTTGTTTCTATTTCTTTCGTTGCAACTTTAATTTGAAATTCAATAGGAGTAGGTTTTTAAATAATGGAAAAAGAAAATTTTAAATGATATATGATTTCAACCATATCAGGAAAAGAAGAACAAGTTATTGAGTCTTTAAATAACAGAATAAAATCAGAGTTTTTAGATAGTATTTTTGAAGAAATTAAAATGTTTACGGTACCACATTTAACTCAAAAAGAAATCGATAAAAAAATAAAAGGGGAACCATTTGTTGTAAAAACAGAGAATCTGTATAAAGGTTACATTTTTGCTAAAATGCTTATGACCGATGATGCCTGATTTATTGTGCGTAATACTCAATATGTTACTGGACTTGTTGGTTCATCAGGAAAAGGAGCTAAACCAACACCAGTTTCTAACCGCGAAATCAAAAAAATGTTTGAAGCAGAAAAAAAAGGTTGAGAAAAATACAATGCTGGAATCATTGATTCACCTTTCAAACCTAATGTCGTAGTTAGAGTTATTGAAGGTAGTTTTGAAGGCGAAGAAGGAACAATCATAGAAACTGATGATAGATTAGGTGATTCTTGAGTAGAAATTGAAATATTTGGTAGAAAAACTCCTATAAAATTTTCTCATAAACAATTAGAAGTAGTAAAATAGTTCAAAAACTCAAAAAATTTGCATTTTTTTCAATAAAATGCATTTTTTTATTTCACTTTTATGCAAAAAATTCAAAAAGTGGTAAAATTAATGTATATGATATTCAAATTTTCGAAAAATTTCAAATATTAAGTGAATATTATATATATTAAAAATAATAAATAATAAAATAAAGGAATAATATGAAATTAAGTAAAAAATTATTATTAGGACTAGGTGGAACATTAACAGGATTTGCAACTTTAGCAACCGTTGTTTCATGTGGAGATAAAAACAATTATTATACAACTGATTACTCAGGTATTAAAAAATTAGTAGAACAAAAAGCTCCAGAAATCAAAAAAGCAATCGCTGATAAAAATGCTAAAGAATTGAAAATTACTTTATTAACAGCTGGAGGAAATGTTAATGATAAATCATTTAACCAATCAGCTTGAGAAGCAATTTCTCAATTATCATTCCAAACAGAATCAAAAGCTAATAAATATGTATTAGGAGATTCATCTAACTTAGAAAAAAGTTACAATTCATTATTAACAACTGATTCTAATGTTTGAGTATTAACTGGATTCCAACAATCAGGTGCTTTTTCAAACTGATATAAAGTAAATAAAGATAAATTTAACCAAAAAGGAATTATTGTTATTGCAATTGACTGAGATTTACAAGATTCTGAATTACCATCAGGTAGATTTATTTCATTAAACTACAATACAGATGAAGCAGGATGAATTGCAGGTTATGCAACAGCAGATTACTTCTCAACTAAAGAAACTGATGATGCAAAAAGAAAAGTTGCAGCATTTGGTGGAGGATTAGGAGCTGGAGTTACTGACTTTATTGCAGGATACTTAACAGGAATTAAATACTACAATGCTAATAATCCTAAAGTTACAAAATTAACAGCAGATACATTAACTTTAGATACAGGATTTAAAGCAGATTCAACATCAACACCAAAAGTTAATACAGTAGTAACAACAGGAACACCAAAAGTTGTTTTACCAGTAGCTGGAAGTTTAACTTCTACAACTATTGATCAAATCCAAAAATCAAATAAAGGTCAATTTGTAATTGGTGTGGATACAGACCAATCATTAACTTTTGAAGCTTCAAAAACATTATTCTTTACATCAATTGAAAAAAGAATTGGAAATACCTTATTTAGAGTATTAGCTGACTTATTTACTAAAAAAGGAGCATCTTCAGATATTATTTCAACATTTGCTGAAGGAACAAAAAATGCTCATGTTAAATTAGGATACTGAGATGATTTTGTTGGATTAGCAAAATCACAAATTAGCGACAAAGCTGCAGCAGATGCTTCATTAGACAAAGCAGCAGCAAAATTCAAAGAACTTGTTAAAAAAGAACATAAAGCAACTGCTAAAACTCTTTTAAGCATTCCAGTAATGGATCCAGCAGGAGCAGCAACTAACCAAACTGAATTAGATAAATTAGCTGCAGAAATTAACAAACAAACAGGAAAAGCAGCAACAACAGAACAACCTACTCCACCAGCATCTGGAGCAGGAACATCACAGGGGGGGGCAAATAACAACCCACAAAATCCTTCTGGAGGGAATGCAACTGGTTCAACAACCGGAACACAAAATGCTTCTGGACAAACTGATGGAGCAGCAACTCAACCAGGTTCAGGAACTCCTACTACTCCAACTTCAAGTACAAGTGGAGAAGGAAATCAATCACAAGGAAGTATCGCTGCTTCTCAACCTGCTAATAACACAGCACACCAAGGTTCATAATCTTATTAAAACAATCCAATAATCTACTATAACAATTAGATTAAAATAAAAAAATAACTTTTATGTTATTTTTTTATTTGTTTATTTGTTAAAATTATATAGGAAAGAGAAAAATGGAAAATACAGTTAATAAAGTAGAAAATGCAATTGAATTTATTAATGTTACAAAAGAATTTGGAACTATAATTGCCAATAAGAACATTAATATTAAGATCAAAAAAGGTACCATTCACGCTTTAATTGGTGAAAATGGTGCTGGAAAAAGTACTTTAATGTCAATTCTATTCGGTCTTTATACACCTACTAGTGGTCAAATCAAAATAAATGGACACAGTATGTATATTAAAGATCCTAACCAAGCTAATGATTTAGGAATTGGTATGGTTCATCAACATTTTAAACTCGTTGATGCATATACTAATTTAGAAAACATTATTTTAGGCGATGAATTTACACATAGAGGTTTTTTAGATAAAAAATTAGCAATTCAAAAAATACAAACTATACAAAAAAAATATAATTTAAATTTTGATTTAAATCAAAAAACAGGTGATGCTACTGTTTCTACACAACAAAAAGTAGAAATTATGAAAATGCTTTACCGTGATGCTGAAATTCTTGTGTTTGATGAACCTACTGCGGTTCTAAACCCACAAGAAATAGAAGGTTTATTAGAAACAATGAAAATATTTAGAGAAAATGGAAAAACAATTATTTTTATTTCTCATAAATTAAATGAAGTTAAATCAGTTTCTGATGAAGCAACCGTTATTAGACACGGAGAAGTTGTTGGACACTTTAATTCTTTAAAAAATGTTTCAATTTCAGAAATTTCAGAAGCAATGGTTGGTAAAAAAGTAGTAATGCCAAAAAACAACACTGAAAATAACTTTACTCAAGTTGGTTTTGAGTTTAGAAACGTTAGTGCCAAACATCTAAAAGGAATTCAAGACGTTTCATTTACAATCAATAAAGGTGAAATTCTAGCAATTGCTGGAGTTGAAGGTAACGGACAAGAAGAAATTGAATTTGTTGCTTCAGGGATGTTAAAACCTTCACATGGTAACGTTATCCTTTATAAAGAAGATGAAAAAGGTCAAATTCTTGAAAAAGATATCACTCATATGTCTGTAAGTAAAAAGAAAGAAGAAGGAATTTCATATATTCCAGGTGATAGACATAAATATGGTTTAGTTTTAGATTTTACAATTGGAGATAATTCAATAATTAGAAGACTAAAAGATAAATCATTCAAAAATTTAGGAATTTTATCAACTAAAAAAATTCACAATTTTTATAAAGAAATACAAACTGAATATGATGTTCGTGGTGGAAGAGATGGAAAATCCAAAGCTAGATCATTATCAGGTGGAAACCAACAAAAAGCAATTGTTGGTCGTGAGATGTTAACTGAACACGATTTTATTATCATTGTTCAACCAACTCGTGGATTAGATGTTGGAGCAATTAACATTATTCATAACAAAATACTACAAGAAAAAGCAGCAGGTAAAACTATTTTACTAATATCTTATGAATTAGATGAAATTTTTGCTTTAGCAGATTCTGTTGTAGTTATTAACAAAGGAAAAGTTTCAGACAAAAGAGATGTAAAAAATATTACAAGAAACGAAATAGGATTATTAATGGCGGGAGTACAAAATGAATAAAGTAGAAGAAAAGAAAATATCTTTATTTAAAAGATTTTCAAACTTCTTTTTTGAAGAAGATAATACAAATGCAAGAAAGAAAATATTTAGTTCTTTATGAGCATTATTCTTTGGAATGATAATCGCTTCTATCTTTATTGCATCTTTAGGTTCTAATCCGTTTGAAATTTATTACCAAATTATAAATTCTTCGTTAAAAGAAGAGTTTATTTATAGATTCTTAATTACTATTTCAGTATTTATATTTGCATCGGTTGCTGTTGGTATTGGATTTAAAGCATCGATGTTTAATATAGGAATACCAGGGCAAATGATGGCTTCAGGTCTTGTTTGTTTTGTTGTGGTAAGTTATTTAGGTTCAACCAGTAATACCGAAATAGTTGTTAAAGGATGACATTTAATAGTTGGACTTTTAGCAGGATTAGTTGCAGCAGTTTTTGTAGGGATGATTGCTGGATTACTAAAAGCATTCTTTAACATAAATGAAGTTATTTCAACAATTTTATTAAATTGAATTATTTACTATATTGCTTATCAATTACTTGTTGGGAAAATTCAAGGTCTTCCTTTTACTTTACCTCCAGGTTTAACAGATTTACCAATATCTAAAAAAATAATTTTTGAAAATGATTTCTTTAATTCACAAGCATTTGCAGGAATTTTATTAGGACTATCATTTATTTTTGCTATAACAGTTTGATTTATAATCAAAAAAACACCTATTGGTTATAAAATTAAAATGACTGGATTTAACAAAAATGCTTCTAAATATTCTGGAACAAATGAAAAATTATTAATTATATCTATTTTAAGCGTTTCAGCAGTTTTAGCAGGAATAGCAGGATTTCTTTGATTTGTTTTCTCAAGACAAAATCTACCTATACTTTCATCTCCCGAACCTTTAGGATTTGATGCAATAGCAGTTTCCTTGCTTGCTTATAATTCACCTATAGGAATTATTTTTACAGCAATATTCTATTCACTTTTAACAGTTGGTTCAGATAATATTCAAATTTTAAATCCAAAATTAGATGCACAAGCTGTTCAAATGATTTCAGGACTAATCATTTATTTTGCTGCTATCGCTGTAATTTTCTTTAAATTTAAACCAGTTTCTAAATTTATTAAATTTGTTTTCTTAGTTAAAAGCCATTATTTCTATCATGAAAATAGAAAAATTTATGAATATAAACAACTAAGATCAAAAATCAAAAAACAAATAAAAAATAAAAATAATTCTTCAGAAACAATTGAGTTATGAAGTAAAAGATTAGAAATTTTAAATGATTATATTAAACACTTGCAAAATTTACATAAAGAAAAACCTTATGTATTTAAAAAAGCAAAAGCAGAATATATTCAAGAATTTATAAACTTTAAAAATAACAACCCATTAAGTAAAAATGCTACAATTAATGAATATATTAAACATCTTGAAAAAGAATTATTAATTAATACAAGATTTTTAAATAAATTATCCAATTTATCAAAAGAACATAAAATTAGTATATTTAAAGCATATTGATTTAGTAAAAAAATCATGAGAAAAAACAATAAATTATCTGTTAAAATAATCGAATTAACAAACGAACCAAACAAAATACAATGAAAAGTTCTTCAAAATGAACTTAAATCTGATTTTTTTAAAAAAGCTATGAATCAAAAAGACATTAATGAAGAGCAAAAAATTGAGTTATTTAGAGAATTATCTGAAAAAAGAAGAGAAATTAACAAACAACTTTCTGAACTTGGTTTTTATGACTTAAAAGTTTTAAAAGACCAATACAAGGCAAATAGAGTTGAATTAAAAGCTCAATACACCAAAGAAAAAGATTTAATTGTTCAAAATATGAAAAACGAACACAAATGAATTAGAATTGAGGTAATATAAAATGGCAATATTTTCAATAATTTTAGTTTCATCAGTTTTACTGTTTGTTATTCTTGGTTTTTCAGCACTTTCTGGAATGTTCAGTGAAAGAGTTGGAATTGTTAATATCGGAATTGAAGGGATGTTAATAATTGGTGCTACTGTTTATGGATTACTTAATTATTTATTTAAAGTAGAAAGTGCTTGAATGCAAATACCATTATTAATAATTTCTTCATTGGCAACCGCTTTATTTGCATTATTGCATGGTTTTGTTACCATTAAATTAAAAGGAGATCATATTATTTCAGGGGTTGCAATAAACTTATTAGCTCCTGCATTAAGTATTTTTTTCTTAAGAACTTTTGGAGATGCTAATAAATTCCCGCAATATACACAAGAATTAGCATGATCTCAAGATTCATTCGCAAATCTCAAAAATATTGTTTCTCTTAAATTAGTTTTAATATTAGTTATATTTCTTGTTGCACTAATAACATTAAATAAAACAAAATGAGGTTTAAGACTAAAAGCTATCGGAGAAAATCCACAAGCAGCAGATGTTGCTGGAATTAATGTTAATTTCTACAAATGACAAGGATTAATTATTTCTGGATTACTTGCAGGACTTGGAGGAGGAATCTTCTATCAATGAAAAGGAATTAGTTTTACAGGAAATGCTGGTGGATTTGGATTCTTAGCTCTTACTATTTTAATTATGGGTAGATGAAGAACATCATGAATCTTCTTTGTAACTATAATCTTCTCATTAATTTACGGAACAGCTTTAACATTACAAGCATCAAGCACAGGAGTGTTAGCAGCTGCAAGTCAATATGGTTTCTTAATTACAGCTACACCATTCTTGATTACAATATTTATTTTAATATTTACATCGAAAAGAGCTATTGCTCCAGCTGCAGTTGGACAACCATATGACAAATCAAAACGTTAAATTTAAAGCAAGCCAAAAAATGGTTTGCTTTTTTATTACTTTAAAAGTGATAAAATAATAATTATGAAAAAAAATAAAAATCATTTTAAATTTTGAAAATCATTTATAGTTTTATCGCCTATTACTTTATCTTTAGTAGCATGTGGACAAAATAAAACTGAAAAAACAACAAATGAAGATTCAATAAAACCGGAACAACCAAAAATCACAAATCCAAGTGAAAATATAAATACTTCAACAAATACAAATTCCAATACACAAGCAGGAAATAATAATTCTTCTAATAACACTTTAAACAACGATGAAAACGACAATAAACAGCAAAATACAGATGTTTTTGCATCTTTAAAAGATTTTCCAACAACACTAGAAGTAACAGAAAGAAATAAACAATTAGATGCACTTTCTTTTTATTATAAATATAAAGATGCTCCTGATTTAATTGCTCAAAACATTTCAATTAAATGAGAATTACAAGAAGAATATAAGATAAGAGTTATTTTTCCAAATGTAGATAAAATTAATAATTCAGCAGGAAAAATTAGTGATTTAGTTTTAATTTTTATTAAAAATCATCAAGATAAAAACATCGCCATATCTTTACAAGGATTTAAAACTAATTCAACAAATACAGTTGATGAAAGAGAAAACTTTTTAACAAAAAAAGATTTAAATGGCTCAAGCGTAATAAAACTATTTGCTTCTTTAGTTGCTTCAATGCTGCAATATAATTCAAATATTGATAGTTTTAGAGAATTGCAAAATTCATCAACAAGCGATGATTTTACTTTAAATTATGAATATTTAGGATCTGGAAATAAAGAAAATTTAAAACAACTTTTCAAAGACAAAAATATTGTTTTAAATCCTTCATTAAGTGCTTTATTTTTTGAAAAACACGAAGATTCAACTAAACCAAAATATAATTATGAAGTTGTTGGGGTATCTGCTAATGATTTAGAAGGGACTATGCAAGTTGAAGTCTCTATCAAGCAAATTGATAATAATACAGGAGTTACTGATTCTTATCATAAATATTTTGAATTTTCAGGATTTAGAAAATTTGCAAAAGATCAAAATGGTAATTTAATTTCTAATCCATTTTCAGTTTATTTACTTGAAAATGAAGCAATAGAAATAATTAATAAGTATAAACTAAAATCCAAAATTGAAAATAGCATTAGTAATATGAATATAACTAATGAAAAACAAAAAATAACACTTTCTATTACAAACCAAGAAAAAGATACACTAAAAAATGCTATATTTAATAAATTGTTAATTGCTGTTTATGATCAAGAAAAAGAAAAAATCTATAACAACTGAGATAATTTACCAAGAGCAACTAAGTTTATAGCAAGAAAAGATAAAACTTCAATATATCCTTTTATAACATCAATTACAAAAGAGATTATTGAAAATGTTGATTTTTATGTATTTAAAGAAACTAACTCTGAAGAAAATAAAATAATAATGCAACTTGAATTAAAGATTTTTCCTTTTGTTTCTAGTTCTATTAATGACTTAAGATCTATTACTTTTTCAGATCAAGAAATACACTGAACAAAAGACTTAATTGAATTTAATTTAAATGAACTTAAATAATAAAAAAGTTTTTCAAGAAAGCAAAACAGTTGAAAGATATAAAAAAGACTTTCAAGAAATAGGATTGTGAGAATCGGAAAAATTTTTAATTGATAAATATTTTCCAAATAAAGAATTAAAAATTTTAGATTTAGGTTGTGGTGTTGGTAGAACAACATTTGCTCTTTATGAACTTGGTTATCAAAATATAGTTGCCATTGATATTTCACAAAATATGATCGAAAAAGCAAAAGAAATCAATTTATCCAAAAAATATAATATTGAATTTAAAGTTGAAGATGCATCAAGATTATCTTTTAAAGATAATTCTTTTGATTATGTTTTATTTTCCTTTAATGGTTGACCTGGAATACCAAGTGAAAAATCCAGAATAAACGCTTTAAAAGAAGTATTTAGAGTTTTAAAAGAAAAGGGAATATTCATTTTTTCTTGTCACGATAGAGAAGAAGTAGAATATTTAGAATATTATAAAAACTTTATAGAAGAATGTAAAAAGGAATTTAGATTTGAAAAATATGGTGATTTTATTTTCAAAAATGAAGATAAAATTTGTGATTTTTTACATTTATATTCTAAAAATGAATTAAAAACAATTCTTGAAAATCAAAATTTTGAAATTTTAGATATCATAAGTCGCGATGAACATTTTAAAGAAAGTAAAAAAATTTTAGAAATTTCAGACAATACAAATTTTTGAATAGTAAAAAAATAAGGATAGGAGTCCTTATTTTAATTTATAAAAAAAAGAATAAAAAAATGGCGATCCCGAGAGGATTCGAACCTCTGACAACAAGCTTAGAAGGCTTGTGCTCTATCCTGCTGAGCTACGGAACCACTAATATGTATTATACCATAATTTAATATTTTTCTTTAATTCTTTTTAAATTAATTTCTGCTTTTTTAAAGTAAGCATTAATTAGCATTTCTTCTTTAATATTTAAAATATCTAAAAAACCAAGAATTAAGCTAAAAAGAGTTGATAAATTTGTTGAGTTAAACTCTGTTTGAAAATCAACTGCAGCTTTAAAAACATTTTGCAATTGGATGTTAATATCAGCTGAAACTGCTGTTTTTTTAATTATAGGATTTAAATTTAAATTATTAGCACAAGAACTTAAAAAATGAATTATGTCAGCTCATTCTTCTAATAATTTTTCATTATTAATATTTCTATTTTGTTTTCAATATTTGAATGATTGCAATTCATTTGCAAATTCAGCAATTTCGACAATTATTGCCAAAGTCACTTGCTTATGTCACTCCAAAACATCCATTGAAACATTTCTTTGTTTTATTGATTCTTCAAATTTAGAATCAAGTGTTTTTTGAAAAATAAATATTTTAGTAAAATCCATAATATTATTATATATTAATTTCTTTTTTATTTTTAAAACTAAAGAAACTTTTATTTTCTTTTAATGAAGATTAATAATTTATAAAATTGTTTGGCAAAAAACGATATTATTGTATAATATTAATAATTATGGCGGATGTGGCGAAGTGGCTAACGCATCGGGTTGTGGCTCCGACATACGCGGGTTCGATCCCCGTCATCCGCCCCATTTTTTAAGTTATCTTAAAATTTAAGAAATTTAAAAAATGGTTTTTTTTATTTTCTTAATCATATCTGAAATATAGTAAAATAAGAATATGCAAATAAAACTTGATCAATTTTATACAAAAAAGGCAATTGCTAAAAAATGTATCTCTAAAATTGATAATTTAGAGCAATATAGTATTATAATTGAACCTTCAGCTGGAGAAGGTAGTTTTAGTGATTTGTTAAATAATGTTATTGCTTATGATATTGAGCCTAAAAACAGCAATATCATTAAACAAGATTTTTTTTGTGTCAAAATCAATAAACCAAATACTGAAAAAATTTTAATTATAGGGAATCCGCCTTTTGGTTATAGATCATCTTTAGCTAAAAAATTTATCAAACATTCAATAGATTTAAATGCTTCAACAATTGCATTTATTTTACCTAATACCTTTAGTAAAATAACTAATCAATCAACTAGTTTATTTCCAAAAGAGTGGAAATTAGTTACAGAATGAGAATTACCGAAAAATTCTTTTTTTGTTTATAATCAAGAACAAAAAGAAGTATATCACGTTCCTTGTACGTTTTTTGTTTGAACAAAAATGACAGAAAATAAACAAAAAGATTTAAGAAAGAAAAAACCTACAATTATTCCAAAAGAATTTACTTTTTTACCAAGAGGAAGCCAAGAAGCTGATTTTACTATAAATGGAAATTCTGCAAAAATTAAATCATTACAAGAAGTGACAAATTCAAAATCTGAACATTATATAAAAGTAAAAGAAAATTATGATATTGAACTAATTAAAAACGAATTTAGAAAATTAGTTTTTAAACCTAAATCATCAATAAATGGTGGTAATTATTGAATAAATCAAGATGAAATAATAATCGCTTGAAATGAAAGGAAAAAAACACGTGAGTAAAGAAATTAAAGACATTTTCAAAGTTATTGAAAGTTATAAAATAAGAATAAATAATTTTAGCAAATATGTAAATAAAGAAAGTATTGATGAGCAAAAATTAGAAGATATCACAAGTTCTATTAAATATTTTTTTATTATCTCTGTTTTGAGTCCACAAAGTAAATCCACCTTACAACAAACTTTTATAGAAAAAAAGTTTGAATTTGAAAAGATATCACCGAAGTTAGAAAAAGGTGATTCAAAAGATAAAGACAACGTTTATTATGAAATAAAATGTTCCACTCCTTCTGCAAATGGCAATATTTTAAATATTGTCCAAATCAGATTACACCATGAATTAGATTATTATTTATGTGTTTTTATAGATGATTTGTTTTATAAAAATAATTTTCTATTTTTATTAACCAAAGAAGAAATGGAAGAAGAAATTAAAATTTTAGGACATAGTGCACATGGAGTTATCAACAAAAACAATAATAATAACAAACAAGAATATCGTATTAGCATAGATTTAAATGATTTAAATAATACAAACACTAGTAGGTGATTAGAAAAATACAGAGACTCAAAACTTGAAGAAAAATTATTCAATTCATAATAACTTTAAATCTTGGATTTTACTATTAAATAAAAATAAATAATCTTTTTTTAATTTGTAATATAATTTAAAGGAAATAAATAATTTTAAAAACAAAAGTAAAAATACATTTATTTTTAAAGAAAGGTATAAAATGAAAAAAATTGCTATAAATGGATTTGGTAGAATTGGTAGATTAGTTTTCAGAGCAATTCACAAATTACATAAAAATGATTTAGAAGTTGTTGCTATTAACGACTTAACAGATGCTAAAACATTAGCACACTTACTAAAATACGATTCAGCTCACGGAAGATTTGAAGGAACAGTAGAAGTTAAAAACGGAAACTTAGTAGTTGATGGAAAAGAAATTAAAATTTTAGCTGAAAGAAACCCAGAATTATTACCTTGAAAAGATTTAGGTATTGATGTTGTTGTTGAATCAACTGGATTCTTTACTTCAAAAGAAGGATCTGAAAAACACTTAACAGCAGGAGCTAAAAAAGTATTAATTTCTGCACCAGCTTCAGGAGATTTAAAAACTATAGTTTACAATGTTAACCACGACATTTTAACAAAAGATGACAAAGTTGTTTCAGCAGCTTCATGTACAACAAACGCTTTAGCACCAGTTGTTCACTTTTTAGATAAACACTTTGGAATTGAACGTGGATACATGTCAACAATTCACGCTTATACAGCAGATCAAAGATTACAAGATGCACCTCACTCAGACTTAAGAAGAGCAAGAGCTGCAGCTATTAACATCGTTCCTTCTTCAACAGGAGCAGCAAAAGCTATTGGATTAGTAGTTCCTTCATTAAAAGGAAAATTAGACGGTATTGCTTTAAGAGTTCCAACAATTACAGGATCATTTGTTGATTTAGTAGTTGAACTTAAAAAAGATGCAACAGCAGAAGAAATTAACTCAGTTATGAAATCACATTCAAGTGAATCATTTGGTTATACAGATGAACCAATCGTTTCTTCAGACATTATTGGAGCAACAGAAGGATCAATTTTCGATGCAACTTTAACAAAAGTATTAACAGTTGATGGAAAAAATCTTTACAAAATTTACACATGATACGATAATGAATCATCATATGTAAACCAATATGTAAGAGTATTAAAATTATTATCTTCATTATAATAATTATTCTTAATAGATGCATTGAAAAATGCATCTATTTTTTTATTTGTTTTTAATAAATAAACTTTAAAATAAAGTAAAATAATAATAGAAATTAGTGTTAAAAAAACAGAATTAAAAATATAAAACAACAACAATAAAATTATAAAGGAGAAATATCTATGAAATTTTTAGATTTATGTTCTGGAATAGGTGGAGGTAGATTAGGATTAGAATTAAATGGTTTACAATGCATAGGACATTCAGAAATAGAAGAAAATACTGCTAAAACATATAAATTATTATTTAATGATGATAAAAATTTCGGAGATTTAACTAAAATTAAAACAAGAGATTTACCAGATTTTGATTTTGTGATTGCAGGTTTTCCTTGTCAAACTTTTTCTATAGCAGGAAAAAGAGAGGGTTTAGAAGATGAAAGAGGTCAAATAATTTATCATATTATTAGAATTTTAAAAGAAAAACAAACAAAATATTTTATTTTAGAAAATGTTAAAGGTTTAATAAATCATGATAAAGGAAAAACTTTTGAAATTATAAAAAATGAGTTACAAAATGCTCGTTACGACATTTTTTACAAAGTTTTAAATACTAATGATTTCGGTATACCTCATTCTCGAGAAAGAATATATATTGTAGGTTTTAAAAACAATTTAAATATTTTAAATTTTGAATTTCCACAAGAAAAAGAGAAAATATATAATTTTAATAATTTTATTGATAAAAATAATACTAATATACTTGAAATAGATAATAAAACTTTTTTAAAATATTTAGGTAATCCTTATAATCAAAATTTATATTCAATTAATGATATATTAAAATGAGAAAATACTGTAATTGATACAAGACAATCAGATTTAAGAAAATACAATGAAATATTTCCTACTTTAAGAAAAGGGAGACACGGTTTATTATACATACAAAATAAGCAAATTAAAAAACTTAATGGTTATGAAGCTTTGCTTTTGCAAGTTTTTCCAAAAGAAATAGTTGAAAAAGCTAAAAAAATGAACTTAAATAATAATAAACTCCTTTCACAAGCAGGAAATGCAATGACAGTAACTGTAATTCAAAAAATTGCTTCTAAAATGCTTACAATAATAAGAGAAAGAGAAAAAGATGGAAAATAAAAATAATACAATGGATAAAACAAAAACTAAGACTATTCCTTTTGTTAAATGAGCAGGCGGAAAAAGGCAGATTATAGAAAAAATACAAGAAAAATTACCAAAAACAATAAATAGATATTTTGAACCTTTTGTTGGTGGTGGTGCTGTTCTTTTTTCTATTGAAGCAAAGAAATATTTTATTAATGACATCAATAGTTCTTTAATAAATGCTTATATTCAAATAAAAGAAAATCCAGATTTAGTTATATCTAATCTTGAAAAATTAGATAAAACCTTTATAACAAAAGGTGATTACTATTTAATTAGAGAAAAATATAATGAAAAAATTAAAAATAAAGAATTTGATGTAGAATTAGCAACATTTTTTATTTATTTAAATAAAAGATGTTTTAATGGTTTATATAGAGTTAATTCTAAAGGAGAATTCAATGTTCCCTTTAATGGAAAAGAAAATTTTTCTTCTTTTTCTAAAGAAAATATAGTCAATATTTCTAATTTTTTGAATAAAAAAACAGAAATTATGAATTTTGATTTTGCAACAGTTTTAGAAAAAGCAAAAAAAGGAGATTTTATTTTCATAGATAGTCCATATGATTCTTTAGAAAATAAATCTTTTGATTCTTATACAGAAGCAGGATTTGATAAAGAAGAACACATTAGATTATCTCAAGTTGTAAAAGTTTTGGACAAAAAAGGTTGCTATATAATGTTAACTAACCATAATACGGATTTAATAAATGAATTATATAAGGATTTTAATAAAGAAATAATCAAAGTAAAAAGGTTAATTAATAGAGATAAAAATAAAAGAACAGGAGAAGAAATAATAATAACAAATTATTAATTTATGAATAGAATAGAACAATTTAAAAAGAATTTACTCAAAACAAATAGAAATTATTCTTTCTTTGTTAATTGAGAAAATATAAAAGACTACAAAATTTATTTACCTTTTTTAGATAAATTAGATATTTTAATAAAAAACAAGAATTTTGATCAAACATTCAAAATGATTTTAAAACAAAATCCAGAAGTTATTAAAGTTTTCCCATTGCTTATTGCTTTAAGTAAAAAAGAAAGAGAACTTTTTACAAAGACAAAAATCAATTTAGAAATAATTGATGAAGATATTAAAACTGAATGTTTTAATTTCAATTTTGACAATAAATTATCAGACTATGAAATAGAAAAATTTCTATTATTTTTCCATAAAACAGGATTAAAAAAGTTATTTTTGGATTTTTTACAAAATAGTGTAATTGATTATGTTTTAGGTATTTTAGTAGGCTTAGATTCTAATGGAAGAAAAAATAGAAGTGGCAGTTGATTTGAAAAAAGGTGCTTTGATTCTTTGAAATTAATTTGTGATAAAAACAACATAATCCTATTTCAACAGCAAAATTTTAAGAATGTTCAGAATATAAATGATATGCATAAAATAGGAGATTTTCTTCTTCTGAAAAATGATAAAATGATTAATATTGAAGTGAATTTCTTTTTTAATAGCGGTTCAAAACCTATAGAAATAATAGATAGTTATATAAATAGAAATAAGGAATTAAAAAATAATAAAGTAGCTTTTATTTTAATAACTGACGGACCATTTTGAAGTAAAAATGCCGATTTTTTATTAGAAAAAATGGAAGGAAAAATAAATTATTTTAATTTTTCAGAAATAGAAAGTCAATATTTTGAAAAATTATTATTAGATTTTTTCAAAATTTAAAATTTATTTTACTCAAAAATAAACGTTTTTTTCTTTTTTTTACTGTTTAAAAAGAATAAAATGTTATATAATTTAAAATATTTATAGTTATCTATTTTAAAGAGGTGAAAATGGTTGAAGAATTAAGAAACCAACTTTTAGAAAAAATTTCTTTAATACCAGGAATTTATGGTTTTTGTAATATTAATACTGAAGCAAATGTTTTAGCTAAAGCTCTCAAAAGAGAAGAGTGAGAAAAATCAATTTTTATTATTAAAGGAAATAATGGCTTAAAAATTAATTTAGCCATAATTTTGTTATTTTCTGTTAGTGTTAAAACTGCAGTTGAAGAAATAAAATCAGTTATTGAATACCACTTACAAAAAAACGAACTAAAATTAGAAACTTTAAATATTCATATAAAGGGGATTAAGTAATATGAAAATTTTAAATGGTGAATTATATGCAAAAATGTTAATTTCAGGTGCTAACAATTTAGCTAATTCTAAAGAAAAAATAAATGCATTAAATGTTTTCCCTGTTCCAGATGGTGATACAGGTAGCAATATGGCTACTACAATTTCTGCAGGAGTTAAGAATATTTTAGAAACAAAAAGTACTAGAATTGATGAAATTTCACAAAAAATATCAAGAAATATGTTACTTGGAGCTAGAGGAAATTCTGGGGTTATTGTTTCTCAAATATTTAGAGGTTTTGCCGATTCATTTGCTAATAAGAAAGAAATTAATAGTTTTGAGTTAATTGAAGGATTTCGTAGTGCTACTTCTAAAGCATACTCTTCAGTTTTAAAACCGGTTGAAGGAACCATTTTAACAGTAATAAGAGAAGTTACTGAAAAATTAGAACAAACAATTACTCCTTCAACTAACATTAGTGAAATTTTTAAAATTGCAGTTGAACAATCTAAAATTAGTTGTAACAACACAAGAAACTTATTACCGGTTTTAAAAGAAGTTGGTGTTAATGATTCAGGTGGTGAAGGACTTCGTTTAATTTTAGAAGGGATGTACAAATTAACAATCAATGAACCAGTTGAATTAAGTGATGAACAAGTCAATATTTCTGATTTTGTTAGTGATACAGAAATTTACGAAGGTGAATTTGGATACTGTACTGAATTCATTATTGAATTAAAAAACCCTAAAACATTTTCTAAAGATAAAATCGTTAATGAAATTTCCAAAATGGCTACTTCATTAGTTGTAGTTCAAGATGAAGATTGAGTAAAAATTCACGGTCATGTTTTAAAACCAGGAATGCTTTTAAATGCTGCTCAAAAATATGGTGAATTTATTAAAATCAAATCCGAAAATATGACTATTCAAGCAAATGAATCTAAAAATATTGCAAATGATACTAAAAATACAGAAAAAAAATACAAATCCGGTTTAGTTTCATGTAATACAGGTCAGGGAATTATAAATGTAATGAAAGAAAACGGTGTTCACTTTATCATTGAAGGAGGACAAACAAATAATCCTTCAACAAATGACATCATTCAAGCTATTAATTCTATAAATGCTGAAACAGTTTTTATTTTACCAAACAATTCTAATATTATTTTAAGTGCTCAACAAGCTGTTCAAACCATTCAAGACAAAAAAGTTATTATAATTCCAACCAAAACACAAATACAAGGAATAAGTGCTTCTTTAAACTTTAATGAAGAATCAGATTGAGATGATAATAAAGAACTAATGGAAGATGCAATTAAAAGCGTAAGCACAGGAGAAGTAACGATTGCAAGTAGAGAAACTACTATGAATGGAATTAAAATTAAAGAAGGTGATTATTTAGCAATAGCAAATGGAAAAATTATTGCAACAGCTTCTAGTTACAACGATGCTGCTAAAAAAGTTATTGAATCTTTAATTAAAAGTAGCACTGAAATTGTTACCATTTACTACGGAACAGATTCTACAAAAAGCGATGCTAATGAAGTTTTAAATTACATTGAATCTAGATACGATGTAGAAGTAGAAATAAAAAATGGACAACAAAAAATTTATCATTACTTAATAGGAGTTGAATAATGAAAACAATTGCTTTTGATTTACTTGGAACAGATACACCTTTAAAAGAAAAAATAGTTGCTGTTAGTAAGTTTTTAGATGAAAATAGTGATTATAAAATCTTTTTAATAGGAGATGAAAAGGAAATTTTAAAACTTCTTAAAAATAAATATATAAAAAACAATCAAGTGGAAATCATTAACGAAATTAATGTTGCTAAAGCAAATGAGAATAATATGCGTGAAGTTTCTAAACAAACTACAAGTATGTCTGTTGCTTTAGATTTAGTGGCACAAAATCAAGCAAAAGCAGTTTTATCTGCTGGAGATTCCGGTACTTATTTAGGGATGGCTACTTTAAAAATTAAAAGACTCACTAATGTTGCAAGAGCAGCATTTATGCCAATGATTCCAACATTAATTGAAAATAAGTACTTCTTACTTTTAGATTCAGGTGCTAATTTAATAGTAAAACCAGAATACTTTGTTCAGTGAGGAATTATTTCAAGCATCTTTTATGAAAATTTATTTAAAGTTAAATCACCAAAAATTGGTTTGATTAATATAGGAACTGAAGATTATAAAGGCTATGATTATCACAAAGATGCTAACTTTTTATTAAAATCAAATCAAAATCTTAATTATAAAGGTTTTATAGAAACAAGAGATCTTTTAAAAGGAGATATTGACATCGCGTTAGCTGATGGTTATGCAGGTAATATAACACTAAAAACAATGGAGGGAACGGTTTTAAATTTTTCTAAATTATTAAAAGAAAAATTAACTAAAAAACTTTTTAGAAAGATTTTTGCTTTATTTTTGAAAAGAGCATTTAAAGAAGTAAAAGAAAGATTTGATTATAGAAATGTTGGAGCAGCTTGAGTAATTGGTTTAAACGGAATAGTAATTAAATCACATGGTTCATCAGACGCAAAAGCATTTTTAGGAGCTCTTAATCAAATAAAAATAGCAATTGAAAGTGATGTTTTAGAAAAAACTAAAGAGGCTATTGCTTAAAGTGAAAAAAGTTGAAGAATTTTTAAAAAGCATTAATATAATACCAAATGATTTAAAACTTTTTATACAGGCTTTTACGCATAAATCATTTACAAATGAACATAAAAATGAAAAGAATTATGAACTTTTAGAATTTCTTGGTGATTCACTAATAAATTTTAAAAGTACATATTACATTTATCAAAAGTATAAGAATTTTAATGAAGGTGAAGCAACAATTAAAAGATCCCAAATTGTTGATACAAATTCGCTTTCATTGTTGTCTTTTGAATTAAAATTAAATGAATTATTAAGAATTTCTAAAGGAGCTATGGAAATTCTTAATAATAAAAAAACAAATGCTGATTTATTTGAAGCCTTAGTAGCGGCTATCTATTTAGATCAAGGAGATAAAGTTTTAGAAAATTTTCTTGAAAAAACTTTATACAAAACTATAAACAAATCGATTTTAGAAATAAAGAAAGATCCTAAATCTGAATTTCAAGAAATTTTACAATCGATAACAAAACATCCTGGAGAATACAGGGTTCAAAAAATAGGCGAAGAATTTTATGCTGAATTACATTATGATGGTAAAATTTTTGGAAAAGGAAAAGGAAAAAATAAGAAAAATGCAGAAATAGCAGCAGCTAAAGATGCATTGAGTACTTTTAAAAAGAGGTAATTATGAAATTAATAAAAGTTGAAGCACAAGGTTTTAAATCATTTGCTGATAAAGTGGTTTTAAATTTTGATGGTGGAGTTGTTGGAATTGTTGGTCCAAATGGTTCAGGTAAATCTAACATCAATGATGCTATTAGATGAGTATTAGGAGAACAATCTTCTAAAGCCCTTAGGGGAGATAGTATGGAGGATGTGATTTTTGCTGGTTCTAAGACAGTAAAAGAATTAGACAAAGCAGAAGTTATTTTAACCTTTGATAATAGTGATAAAGCAGTTTCTGTTCCACACGATATTTTCACCATTTCTAGGGTTTTACACAGAGGAAAAGGTGGAAATGAGTATTATATCAATGGAGAATTAGCAAGATTTAAAGACATTAAAGAAATTGCTATGGAATCTGGGATTTCCAAATCATCATTAGCGATTATTTCTCAAGGAACAATTAGTGATATTGCTGAAGCTTCACCAGAACATAGAAGAGGTATTATTGAAGAAGCTGCAGGAACTTCAAAATATAAAGCTAGAAAAGTTGAAGCATTAAGAAAATTAGAAACAACTGAAGAAGCTTTGGATAAAGTTAGAACAATTATTGCTGAACTTGAAAAAAGATTAATTCCATTAAAAAAACAAGCTGAAAAAGCAAAAATTTTTATTGAAAAATCAGCTGAATTAAAATCTGTAGAAGTTGGTCTTCTTGTTGAAGATCTTAAGTTTTTTACAGATAAAATGGGATTTTTAAAACAAGAATTAACTAATATAATGGAAAAAAGAGATGATTTAGAATCAAAATTATCTTTATACTCAACTACAATTAATGAAAATACTAATCAAAAATTAAAATTAGAAACAGAAGCAGATCAATTACAAAATGATTTAACTAAAGTTGAAAATGAAATACATCAATTAGAATTAAGACAATCAAAAATAACACAAAGAAGACAAGATATTATTAATGGAGATATTAAAGCAACTCCAGAAGAACAAATCGCTAGTTTAAAAGAAGAAATTGCAGAAATACACGCAAGAATTGGGCATTTCCGTAGTTCAGAACAAAAAACAGAAGAAACTATTTCTCAAAGTTCAAACGAATTAACTAATATCGAAAAAGAACTTTATAGAGTGGCTTCTGAAAAAAATTCTTCATACAATAAACACGAAAGTGCTAAAACTAAATTAAGAATTTTAGAAGAGCACAAAAACAATAAAACCAATTTATTTAAAGGTACAAAAACTATTGTTGAAAACAAAACTTTATTTGGTAAAGGATTCAAAGGAACAGTTTTTGACTTAATAAAAGCTGAAAAAGAATTTGCACCAGCAATTGAAGCAATTCTTAAAAGTGCATTGCAACACATTGTTGTTGATGTTCCTGAAACAGCAGTTAAAGCAGTTAACTTTTTAAAAGAAAATAATGGTGGTAAGGCTACTTTCATTCCTTTAACATCTATACAACCTAAAGAAATGAAACAAGAACACAAAGTTGCTTTACAAACACAACCTGGATTTGTTGCAATTGCTTCAGAACTTGTTGACACAGATAAAGAATTTTTCAAACTAAGAGACTTTTTACTTGGTAATATAGTTGTAGCAAAAACCATTGAAGATGCCAATAAATTATCCAAACTTTTACAACTTAAATATATGGTTGTATCGCTAGATGGAGACATTATTAGAGTTGGTGGAGTTATTTCTGGTGGAGCAAAAGAAGAAACAGATAATAGTTTAATGCAACTTGATGATAACATTAATGAATTAAAGAAAATAATTCCTTTATTATTAAAGAAAAAAGAAGAGTTCGAACAAAAAGAAGTAGAATTAAAAAATAAAAAAGAAGAATTAATTTCTACAATTAATGAATGAAAAAATGAACTTGCTAACACAAAACAAAAAAGAGTAGATTTAACAGATAAATACGATTTTTTAAGAGCAAAATATGAATCAGTAAGTTCTGAAGCACTTGAAATTTCAAAAACAGATGAAATTAGTAATAATCTTGTTGAATTAACAAACCAAAAAAACGAAATGGCAGCAAATCTTAGAATTAAAAAAACAAGAATTGCTTCTCTTGCAAATGAACTTTTACCTTATATTAATCAAAAAAATGAAGTTGAAAAAGAACTTTATGAATTAAGTAAAGTAAATGCTCAGCATGAAAATGATAAAAATAAAGTTGAAATGGTTTTAACTGAAAGTCAAAGAAGATTAACAGAACATTATCAATTAACTTTAGAAACTGCACAAAATAATTTCAAACTTGAAATGGAAATTGAAAATGCCAGAACTCTTGTTAATGCTTTAAAAGAAGAAATAAAACAATTAGGAAATGTTAATTTGGATTCTATAGAAGAGTGTGAAGAAGTTGAAGAAAGATTCACAAACTTAAAAGATAATGAAGAAGAATTAAATGATGCTAAAAACACAATTCTTGAAGCTATTAGTGAAATGGATAAAATCATTGTTAATAAAATTCAAGAAACTGTTAACATTGTTAATAATGAGTTTAGATTTGTATTTCAAACAATGTTTGGTGGTGGAGATGCACAAATCCAATATACAGATCCACAAAATATTTTAGAAACAGGAATTGATATCATAGCTCAACCACCAGGTAAATCAGTTAAAAATTTAAAACTGTTTTCAGGTGGAGAAAAAGCAATTATTGCAATTTCCTTATTATTTGCAATAATTAAAGCTAAACCTATTCCATTATGTATTTTGGACGAAGTAGAAGCAGCACTTGACGAAGCTAATGTTATTCGTTATGCAGAATTTTTACAGTCATTAAAAGAAAAAACACAATTTATAGTTATTACTCACCGTCACGGAACAATGACTAAAGTAGACCACTTATTTGGAGCAACTATGCAAAAACGTGGTGTTACATCATTCTTTAGTGTTGAACTTGCAAAAGCAAAAGAAATGATTCAAGATGGTGAAGAACAATAAAAATTAAAATACCATTAATTTGGTATTTTATTTTGCTGATATTATATTTAATATAACAAATATCATACATTAAATTTTAAAAAATTTTAAAAATGTTATAAAATATAATTATATTAAAATCAAAAAAGAGGAAAAATGATGGAATATAAAGGAAATTATGAAATTGTAAATAAAAATGTACAAAGAATTGATGAAAGAGTTTCTAAAAAAATAAGTTCGCAAGGAATTTTTAAAAAAGATAACTTCTTCTTTTTTAGAATTTGAATACCAGATGTGGCTGAAGTTTATGTTGAAATATTTAATAAAAATGAAAGAATGCAAAAGATTACTACAATCGGTTGCAAAAGAAATAATGATTTATGAACAGGAAAAATTTCTGAAATTTATGAAGGATATTATTATTTATTTAAAATAAAAAGAACTAAAGATCAACCTTTTGAATATATTTTTGATCCATATGCTAAAGTTTTTGCACCTTTTGATTGAGAAGGAACAACTCAAAAAATCCCTTTAGCTGTAATTGTTGATTGAGAAAAAACATTAGTTGAAGAAATAGAAACTATCCCTTTAAAAACTAATTTAAATAATGGTGTTGATCCTTTAATTTATGAATTACATATTAGAGATTTTACTTCACTTTTAGATCAAAATAACTTTAAGAATCGTTTAGGAACATTTAATGCTGCTTTGGAAAATAATATTTTTGAATACTTAAAAGATTTAGGAATAACTCATTTACAACTTCTACCTATTCAATCTATTTATACATTAAGTGATAAAAACTTAAACATTTTAAATAAAAATGAAGGAACAGGATGAACAACCAATTATAACTGAGGTTATGATCCTTTAAATTACTTTTCAATTGCTGGATGATACTCATCCGATCCTAAGGATCCTTATGCAAGATTAAGAGAATTTAAACACTTTGTAAATGAAGCACATAAAAATGGTATAGCAATAATAATGGACGTTGTTTTTAACCATATGATGATTAATGATTTATTAGAAACAATAACTCCAAATTATTATTTTAGAAATAATTCTGAAGTTTTTCCTGTTGATTTACCAGCTCTAAATAGTGAAGCAAAAATGGTAAGAAAAATGATGATTGATTCTTTAGTATATTTTGCTAAATACTTTGGAGTAGATGGCTTTAGATTCGATTTATCAACTTTTATTGATAAAACAACTCTTTGCAAAATGCAAGATGAACTTAAAAAGATCAATAAAAATATTGTTTTACACGGAGAAGCATGACCTTTTAGTGATTTAAAATTTGAAAACTCTTTTACTAAAGGAGTAAATACCAATAGTATTAAGTTTGCTTATTTTAATGACACTATTAGAAACGCAATTAAAGGTGCTGATAGTATAGAAGATAATGAAAAAGGACTTATAACCAGTAATTACAGTAAGTTTAGTGATTTTCTTGTTTCAATTACGGGAAATATACAGAAATTTGATTATCCAAATTCAGAGTTTATCGAAAAAGATGCTTATTCAGTTTTTGCTAATGAGCCAAATATTACATTACAATATGCCGCTTGCCATGATGGTTTTACCCTTTGAGATAAAATAATAACCACTTCTAACTTGTCATTTAGCGAAAATATTAATTTATATAATCAAGCTTTAATGATGCAATTAACTTCACAAGGTAGACAATTGATTTTAGCAGGAACAGAATTATTACAAACAAAACCTCTAGATAAATCAGGACAACACGATAATAGATATTTAAAAATTTTAAATAATGATAATAATTTATCAAATGATAAAAATGATTTTGTTGTTGATAATTCATACAAAACAACAGACTACGTTAATGGTTTAAAATGAAATCATCTTCAAAATAGAAAAATTAAAGAAAAAGTTTATGATTTTCTTAAAAAACTTTTAAAATTTAGAAATAAAACAAAATATTTTAGACTACATACCGCAAAGGAAATAAATAGAAAATTAAAATATAAAGAAATAAGAGAAAATTTTGTTGTTTTTTCAGTAAAAGAAAAAACAAACAAAGCAATAGTTATTCATAATTTTAATGACCACCCAGAACATTTTGATTATAATAAATATAAATTAGTTTTATCTTCAAGACACATATCTTTAAAAGATAAAAAAGAAAATATAGTACCAGCAAAAACATCTATAATTTTAGAAAACAAATAAAAATATTTATAATTCTATATATGGTGAAAAAATAAGAGAAAAATATTAGTCAAATGCCCAATTATAGGGCATTTTTATTTATTCTCAAATAAGATATAACATTTGATATTATTTGAATTTTTGAAAAATGATAAAAAAATTTTTTTATTTTTATTTTAGTAGTAAAATAATAGAGATTATACACAAAATAATGGAGTGAAAAATGAAAGATAATTTACAAAAATGAGGGGAAAAAGTAATATATCAAATTTTCCCAAGATCTTTTAAAGATTCAAACAATGACGGAAACGGTGATTTAAAAGGAATTGTTTCTAAACTAGATTATTTATCAGAACTTGGAGTAGATGCAATTTGACTTTGTCCAATTTATGACACAGAGTTTGCAGATGCAGGTTATGATGTTTTGGATTACAAAAAAATATGATCAGTTTTTGGAACAATGGAAGATTTTAAAGAATTGGTTTCTAAAGCAAAAGAAAAAAACATTGAAATAATTATGGATATTGTTTTAAACCACACTTCAAACAAACATCAATGATTTTTAAAAGCTATTGAATCAGAGAAAAACCAAGAACACAATTATTACATTTGAACAGATAAACCAGGAAAAGAAGAATCAATTTTTGGTGGTAGTGCATGACAATATGTACCTTCTTTAAATAAATATTATTTCCATTTATTTGCTAAAGAACAAGTGGATTTAAATTGAGAATCAGAATTTACTATTAATGCTATGGTAGATGTTATTGATTTTTGATATAAATTAGGGGTAAGGGGATTTAGATTAGACGCTATTCAACATGTTCATAAAGAAATAAATAAGGGTAAATTTAAACATTCATTTGGTTCAAAAATGGTTCAATATTTACAAAAATTTTTAAACAAAATTTATGAAACAAAAAATGATGTTTTCTTTATTGGTGAAGCATCTGGAATTCAACCAGATACAGCATTAAAATACGGAAAAGGTAAAGAAAAAATAGCAGATAACTTCTATAATTTTGGTTCATGATGAATTGGTTGAGGAAAACAAACAGGAAGAAATGGTTATGATGCAAATTGAAATACTAATGATTTTGCAAATTCTTCAATTCTTGAATATCAAAACAATTCTGAAATCAAAAATTATATGATTACTAACTTTAGTTCATCACATGATACAGCTAGATCTATTTCAAGATGAGGGGATGAAAATCTTTATTGAAAAGAATCAGCAAAATCATTTGCTCTTTACCAATTCTCTTTAAAGGGAATCCAAACAATTTTATATGGAGAAGAAATTGGACTAAAAAATCCTGTTTTTAATTGCAGACATGAATTCAGAGATGTAGATGCTTTAAATGCTTACAGAATTTTTGTTGATGAACAAAAATTATATACAGAACAAGAAATGACAAGATTTCACAATATAAACAGTAGAGATAATTCAAGAGTACCGATGGTTTGAGATAAAACTGAAAACTTTGGATTTAATAAAGGAACTAAAACTTGAATTAAAAAATCAGGTTATTATAGAGAATCTTCTGTTGCTGAACAAGAACAAAGAAGTGATTCAATTTTAAATTTTTATAAATCAATTATTCAATTAAGAAAAAAATATAAAGAAATTTTAATTAGCGGAAATTCAAAAATGAAATTATTAGATAATGGTGTTATTCAAATTGAAAGATTTGATGATTTTAATAACAAAATTATTTCATTGATAAATTTAACTAAAAAAGAATTAGATATAAATATTAAAAATATTTTAAATAAAGAAATTTTAATTAGTTCATATACAGATAAGAAAGGAATTAAGAATACTTTAAGACCGTATGAGTCTATTATGTTCTTAGAAAAATAAAATGGCTAAATTATTTTATGATACAAAAAATTTTATTATTAGTCAAACAGGTTTCGATCCACTTGTAACTAAAAAAACAGAGTCTATTTTTTCACAAGGTAATGGTTATTTAGGAATAAGAGCAGTTGATGAAGAAAGAAGTGTGTTTAACAAAGAAGATTTCTTTGTAAACGGAATTTTTAATCAAGGAGACAAAACAGAAGTTTCTGAAATTGCTAACTTAGCTGATTTAATTCAAACTTCTATTTATATTGATGATGAAATTTTTATGATCGATAAAAAAATGGAGTATACAAAGTCTTTAGATTTAAAAAACGGATTACTTTTTAGAGAAATTAAATTTTCTAAAAAATCCAAAAAATTTGTTTTAACTTTTAAGCGTGTTGTTTCACAAATAAATAAAAACATTTATGCTCAAGAAATAGAAATTAATCAAATAAGTGGAGAACCTTCAAAAATTAAAATTTTACCTTTAATTAATGGTCAAACAACAAACCATGGAATTCAACATTTTGATGAAGGTAAAAAAATCTTAATTGCTCCTTCACTTTTACAATATCAAGAACAAACAAATGAATCACAAAGATGAGTGATTCATAATATGAAAGTAAAAGCTTACTTAAATGGAAAATTATTAGAAAGCGGAAATGATGATTATGTTTTAAAAATGTCTCGTAGACAAGTGGGATACGAAATTAAAACAACCATTTCTACAGAAAAAAACTTTAGATTAGAAAAAATAATGTCAGTTTCTACTTCTGTTGATAAAGATCCAATATTAAGTTTTGATGAAGTTAAAGAAAATGCTAAAAATTTAAGTATTTTATTAGAAACACTAAAATTTTCGAATTTAGTAAAAGACAATAAGAAAGCATATGATGAAATTTATAAACAATTTGATGTTCAAATTGAAGGTGAAAAAGATGCTGAATATGATGCATTAGCACTAAAATTTGGAATTTATCATATGAATTCTTTTGTTCCCACACATTCTTCAAATATGTCAGTAGGAGCAAAAGGATTAACAGGTGAAGGATATCAAGGACATTGTTATTGAGATACTGAATTTTTCGTTGTTCCAAACTATTTATTTACTAAACCGGAAGTTGCAAGAAATCTTTTAGAATACCGTTACAAAGGAATTGAAGGAGCAAGAAGAAAAGCTGCAGAAAAAAATATGATTGGTGCTCAATATCCTTGAGAAATGGCTTGACCAACAGAAGGAGAAATGACACCTTATTGAGGGCAACCTGATGTAGTTACAGGAAAACAAGTTCCAATTGCTTCTAGAGAACAAGAAATTCACGTTCCAGGTGACATTGCTTTTGCTGTTGATCAATATTTCCAAGTAACTAATGATAAAGATTTTATGGTGCAAATGGGTTATGAAATGATTATTGATACTGCTATTTTCTGAACTTCTAGAGTTGAGAAAAAAGGGAAAGAATATCATATTAGCAATGTAATGGGACCAAATGAATATAAAGGTAACATAACAAATAATAACTTTATTAATTTAATTGCTAAAAGAAACTTAGAACTAGCTATTTTCTATATAGAAGAATTATCAAATACAAAGGAAAATCAGGCAATTTTAGATAAAATTGCAGCTAAATTACCTTATAAATGAGACTTGGAATTAATGAAAGATGTTAGAGATAATTTAGTACAACAATTACCAAATGAAAACAACATCATATGAGAAAATGATGAGTTCAAAAATCTTCCTTTAATTGATGTTACTCCTTTCCAATTATTAGGTGATGCAGGTAAAAAATTATTTAATACCACTGAAGGACACAAGAGATTAAGTTCTCAACTTGTAAAACAAGCAGATGTTGTTCTTTCTACATTTGTTTTAGGTGAACTATTTTCTAAAGAAGTAGCTGCAGCAAACTTTGATTATTATGAACCTATTACAACTCACGATTCATCTTTAAGTCCTACAACTTATGCAATTAAAGCTGTAGATTTAAGAAAAATGAACATTGCGTATAAATTATTTAAATATTCTTTAAATATTGATATGGGAACTAATTTTCATTCTGCAGATGCAGGAGTGCATGCAGGTTCATTGGCAGCAATTTGACAAAGTATTGTTTATGGATATGGAGGATTTAGATTTTTAGATAAAAAAGTATTTATTGCTCCGATTTTACCTAAACAATGAACAAAATTAACTTATTCAATATTAGTAAAAAATACTAAATTAAAAGTAACTGTTAATAGAAAAGACTTTACAATTGAAAAACTTTCAGGTAACGATCTTGAAGTTTATGTAAATGAAAAACCAGTAATTATATCTAATAAAAAACAAAAATTTGAGGTTATTGAAAAATGATAAAAGGTTTAATTTTTGACTTAGATGGAGTTATAACAGAAACCGCTTCATTACACTATAAAGCTTGAAAAAATGAAGTAGCTAAAATTGGTTTAAATTACACAGAAGAACAAAATAGTTCTTTAAAAGGATTAAACAGAATTGATACTTTAAATGCTATTTTAAAACTTTTTAATGTTTCATTAAGTGAACAAGAAATAGTAACAATGGCTAATAATAAAAATGAATATTATAAAAAATTATTAGAAACAGACATTGATCAAAAAGATATTTTAGTTAATATTAAAGAATTTTTAAACACAGCAAAAGAAAAAGGATTAAAATTAGCAATTGCTTCAAGCTCTTATAATGCTCCATTAATTTTAAGAAAAATTGGATTATTTGATTATTTTGATTTTATCGTTGATCCTGCAACAGTTTCTAAAGGAAAACCAAATCCAGAAATTTTTTTAAAAGCTGCACAAGGACTTAATTTAAAACCAGAAGAAACAATTGGTTTTGAAGACGCAATTGCCGGTGTTCAAGGTTTAAAAGATGCTAATATTCATACAGTAGCTATCACACATAACGAAAAAGAAAATTGAAGTATTGCAGATAAAATAGTTTCATCAACTGCAGAACTTAATTTAGAAGAATTACTTGAATTATTTAATTAAATAAATTAATTAATTTTCAATAAATTTATTTTCATAGAGACATAAATGTAGATATCTAATTTATGTCTTTTTTTAATTTAGTAAATTTAAATTTAATTATTCAAGACAATAAAGCAAACAGAAATTTTGAAAATTTTAAAGCCTAATTGTTTAAAATTAAAACTAAATCTTTAATTTTAATGAATATTAGTTCAAATATTTCTGTTTACACGGTAAAAATCCTATATTTTGCTTTTTTAATGTATAATATTATAAGTTATGAAAACACAAAAATATAAGGAATTATTAAACCCAAAATTTAATATCTATAATATATATATATATATGCTTAATTGTAAGATCAAGTGCACCACTTTAAAGTAAAATTTAAAGTATGGGAC
>NZ_JBTGVG010000010.1:0-37396 GCF_054343455.1 Mycoplasma sp. 1012 | reverse complement strand
GTCCCATACTTTAAATTTTACTTTAAAGTGGTGCACTTGATCTTACAATTAAGCAAAAAACATTTTGTAATTAAACAAAATGTTATTTTATTGTAATTTTAGTCTTTAAAGTAATTAATTGGGTCTTGAATATCATATTTAGATTTTGCTTCATATTTAGAGTTTGTTCCTGCTGGAATTTTATGTCCTACAATAATATTTTCTTTTAATCCTTCTAATTTATCAATTTGTGAAGAAATTGAAGCGTGAACTAAAATTTTTGAAGTTTCTTGATATGAAGCGGCAGCTAAGAATGAATCAGATAATAGTGGAGTTTGTTTTGCTCCTTTAATTACAATTTGACCAAATGCAGGTTTTTTTCCTTGAGATAGTAATTCTCCATTAACTTCTTGATATTCAAAAATATCAACTAAAGATCCAACAAATAAGTTTGAATCTCCTGCATCAGTAATTAAAATTTTAGAAAGCATTTGACGAATAATAATTTCTATATATTTATCACTAATGGAAATTCCTTGCATTCTATATAGTCTTTGTACTTCTTTTAATAAATAATTTTGTACTTTACGAGCATCAGTGTAGTTTAGTAACTCTTTTAAAATAATAGGACCTTCTGTAATTTTTTGTCCTGGAGTAATAGAATCACCAACTTGTACTCTTAATTTTCTATTTACAGGGACATGGAATACTTTTTCTAATTCTTCACCATCTTTATTTATATAAGCAACTTTTACTAACTTATCATCTGTTTGATTTCTTTCTTTATCCATTAATTGATCAATAGATTTTACATAACCTTTAACTGGAGAAATTTGTGCTGGTTTTCCTCATGGACGTTCAAAAGCATCGATTAATTCAATCAATCTAGCAAAACCTCCTGTAATATCTTCAACCCCAGCAACCCCTCCTGTATGGAATGTACGCATTGTTAACTGTGTACCAGGTTCACCGATTGATTGAGCAGCAATAATCCCTACAGCTTCTCCGATTGCAACAATTCTATTGGTTGCAAGATCTTTTCCGTAACATTTTTTACATACACCATTTCTAGTGTGACAACTTAAAATAGAACGGATATCTACTTCTTTTATGTTAGCATCAATAATTTTTTGTGCAATTTCAGGAGTAATAAATTTATTATCTTCGATTATGATTTCGCCTGTTTCTGGGTGAATTACAGGTGAATTAGTATATCTTCCTTCAATTCTTTCGTATAAAGAAACAATTGTAGAATTGGTTTTAGTATCGATGATTTCTTTTACTAAAAACCCAAAGTCTGAACCACAATCTTTTTGAGTTACTACAATATTTTGTGCAACATCAACTAAACGACGAGTTAAGTAACCTGATTTAGCTGTGTTAAGAGCAGTATCGGTTCCCCCTTTTCTAGCACCGTGAGTTGAAGAATAAAATTCATAAGAAGTTAATCCTTCAAGGAAAGAACTTTTAACTGGAACTTCAACAGTAGAACGTACCACACGCTCATTTTCAGCATCGGCTTTTAATGTTTTAACGTTATTAGCCATCAATCCACGCATTCCAGCTAATTGAACGAAGTTAGAAATATTTCCCCTTGCTCCTGATTTCATCATCATAAAAATAGGGTTATTTGGTTCTTGTAAAGTTACTGTATTTAAGTCTTTTTGAATTTCATCTTTAATTTTGGTTCATTTTTCAATGGTTAAAATATATCTTTCATCATCGGTTAACATTCCCATTCTAAAGTATTTATTAAGTTTAGCAGTGTGTTCTTCACCTTGTTTAATAAATTCATCTTTTCTTGGAGCTAATTTAATATCTCCAATGGAAATTGAAGTACCTGAAAGCATTGAATATGTGAAACCTAAATCTTTAATTTTATCTAGAATTTCAGCAACTAAATTTGTATATTTAAATCAAATTTTTTCCAATAATTCTGCTTTTTCTTCTTTTTCTAACTCTCTATCAATGTTATTGTTTCTGTATTTAACTCTTTTATATATGTTTTCAAATTCTTCAATTGTAAATTTAGTTAAATTGGAAGCATGTTTGCTAGAAATTATTTCATTTTTGTAATCAATTAATTCTGAATAATATTGAAAAACATCTTTATAATTTTCATAATTTATTTTTTTAACAACAGAAGCTACATCTTCCATTGAAACCACGATATCAAAATTGTCATAAGTTTGTCTTATTATTTTAGCAATATGTTTTTTGTTTAGTGGTTCATTTAATGGTAATGCTTTAATAAATTCAGGAATGTTTCCATGTTTTTTAATAACATATTTTTCTAATTGTTTTTGTTGATCTGCATATAAATTATCTACATTTGTGTCAAAAACAAATGGGAAATTATCTGGAAAAGCATTGTTAAAAATAAATTTACCAACTGTAGAAACTACGTATCCTTGAACTGAAGTTTCTAAAGTTTTTTTAACTTTTTCAAAAGGTAAAGCAACTCTTGCGTGTAATGAAACAACACCAACTTCGTGAGCTCTCATCATTTCATCGTAATCTGCAAAATATCTTCCTTCTCCTTTTCTACCGCTTTCTTCTTGTTCTTCTTTAGTTAAATAGTATAAACCAAGAATCATATCTTGTGAAGGGTTAACAATAGGTTCACCATCTTTAGGTCCAAGAATGTTTTTATTTGCAAACATTAATTCTCTAGATTCTCTAATTGCTTCAGGAGAAATAGGAACGTGAACAGCCATTTGATCACCATCAAAGTCAGCATTGAACCCTGCTGTTACAAGCGGATGCAATTTAATAGCACGCCCTCTAACTAAAATCGGTTCAAAAGCTCTAATTGATAAACGGTGTAATGAAGGAGCACGGTTTAAAAGAACTAATTTTCCTTTAATAACTTCATCAACGTGTGGTCAAATGATTGGATTTAATTCTTCAATCATTTTTCTAGCACTTTTAATTGAAGAAGCTAATTCACGCTCAGTTAATCTTTTGATAATTCATGGTTCAAATAGTTTTGCAACCATTTCCCGTGGAATACCAACTTGGTTCATTTTTAGATTTGGACCAACAACGATAACACTACGCCCTGAATAATCAACCCTTTTTCCAAGTAAATTTTGTCTAAATCTCCCTTTTTTACCTGTTAAAGCGTCAGAAATAGATTTTAATGGTCTTCCATCTTTAGCCGAAACTGGAGAAGGACTTCTTCTTTGATTATCAATTAATGCATCTACAGCTTCTTGAATCATTCTTAATTCATTTTGAATTATCAAGATTGGAGCATCTTTTTCCATTCATCCTTTTAAACGGTTATTTCTAATAATAATACGACGATAAAGTTCGTTAATATCACTAGTTGAGTGTCTTCCACCATCTAATTGAATTAATGGTCTTAAATCAGCAGGAATAACTGGTAAATGTTTAATTAACATAGAAGTTGGTTTTTGTTGAGAGTTAATAAAAGAGTTAATAACTTGTAATCTTTTATACAATTTATCTCTTTCTTGAATTTTTGTTGATGTTTGTTTTTCAGGACTTAATTGCTGAATTTCATCAACTTGTTTTTTAACTTTATCTCTTTCTTCTTCAAGATTAATATTTTTTAATAAGTATTCAATAGCCGCTGAACCGGTAGAAATTTTAGCATCCGAATACTCTTCAATAATTTCATTTAATTCATAAAAATCAATTCCGTATTCTTTACCAATTTTGGAAGATGCAAGTTCAGTTAAATCTTTTAAAGCTTCTGATAATTCTTCATAAGCTTCAGTTCCTTCTTTATAACGGGAACGAATTTCAATTAATGCATCTCTATAAATAACTCCAGCTTCATTTAGTTCGATAATTTGATTTTTTGGTAATGCTTTGATGTCTCCAGATTCCAAAATAATGTGAGCTTTATAGTAAATTAAGGATTCTAATGATGATTTAGAAACTGCTTTATTTGAGTCTTCTGTTTTTATTCCAAGTAATTTAGAAATAATTGAGTGATCAATTCTGAAAAATCAAAAGTGCACAACTGGTGATTGTAACTCAATGTGTCCCATTCTTGATCTTCTAGAAATTTTTGGTAAAATTTCAGATTTTAATGCCTTACATTGATCTGTTGCAGAACAAAGAGTTCCTTCGTTGGATTTTTTATATTTTCTTCCACAAATTGAACATTTATAATCAATAATAGGTCCAAAAATTAACTCATCGAATAACCCTTCTCTTTCTGGTTTATATGTTTTATAATTAATGGTTTCTGGTTTAGTAACTTCACCATGTGATCATTCTAAAACATCTTCAGAAGTAGCAAGAGAAAGTGAAATTTTATCAATAGAATTTTCATCAATTGTTGCGTATTTTCTTGTAATTTTATTTGGTTCCTTCTTAATCATTAATAATCTCCTTCTTCTTCTTCAAAATTATTTTCATGAGTATCAATTTTTTCACTAATTAAATTATAATCATTAATAATTTCTGGTGAAAATTCGTCTTCAATACTAATGTTATTTTCTTCATAACTACTAAAATCTTGTTCAAATTCTTCGTCTTTTAGGTAGTTTTCTTTTTTGTGCACTTCTAATTTGATTCCAAGACCTCTTAATTCATAAGCTAAAACGTTAAATGATTCAGGCATTCCAGGTTTAGGAATTTTTCCTCCTGTTGCTAAAACATTATAAAGAATATTTCTTCCTTGAATGTTATCAGATTTATATGTTAATAATTCTTGTAAAACAGTAGATGCACCAAATGCTTCTAATGCTCAGGTTTCCATTTCTCCAAATCTTTGTCCACCATTTTGAGATTTACCTCCTAATGGTTGTTGAGTAATTAGTGAATATGGTCCAACACTACGAGCATTCATTTTGTCATCGACCATGTGTTGTAGTTTTAACATATACATAACACCAACTGATACTTCGTTGTCAAATGGTATTCCTGTAATTCCATCGTATAGTTTAAATTTACCAGAAGTAGGTAAGTTAGCTTCTTTTAAAACATTTGTTATGTCGTTATTTTTTACTCCGTCAAATACAGGAGAAACAAATTTAACATTAAGTTTTCTAGCAGCCATTCCAAGGTGTAATTCAAGTACTTGACCAATGTTCATACGTGAAGGAACCCCTTGTGGATTTAATAGAATATCGATTGGAGTTCCATCTTCTAAGTATGGCATATCCTCTACTGGTAATACAAGAGAAATAACCCCTTTGTTTCCGTGACGACCAGCCATTTTGTCCCCAACTTTTATTTTTCTTTTTTGAGCAATAAATACTTTAACAATTTTATCAATTCCGTCTTCTAGTGAATCCCCTTGTGCTCTTGAAAGAATTTGCACATCAATAACTGTACCAGCATCTCCGTGTTTTACTTTTAATGATGTATCTTTTTGATTTGAAGATTTATTACCAAAAATTGCATTCATTAATTTTTCTTCAGGAGTTGGATTATCTTCTCCTTTCGGACTGGTTCTACCAACAAGAATATCTCCTGTACTTACTTCAGAACCAACACGAACAATCCCGTTTTCATCTAAATGTCTTTTTGAACGTAAAGAAGCATTTGGAATATCTGTTGTTAGAATATCATCTCCTGCTTTTGATGCTCTAAATTGAATAGTTTGCTCTTCAATGTGAATAGAAGTAAAGACATCATCTTTAACTAATTTTTCACTTATAATAACAGCATCCTCGAAGTTGAATCCATGTCATGTAGAGAAGGCAACTAGCACATTTTTACCAAGAGCTAATTCTCCATTTTTAGTTGAAGGACCATCACAAATTAATTGTCCTGCTTCAACTTTATCCCCTACTTTTACTATTGGTTTTTGATTAATAACAGTTCCTTGATTGGATCTTTCAAAAATTCTTAAATTATAATCGATTATTTCGTTTATTTTGTCACTACTTTTTATTTTAATTTGTTGTGAATCGACAAAAACAACTTCTCCAGCTTTCTTTGCTTTTAAATTGGTTGCAGCATATCTTGCAACATCATATTCAGCACCAGTTCCAACTAGTGGAGTTTCAGATTCAATTAATGGTACTGCTTGTCTTTGCATGTTTGCGCCCATCAATGCACGGTTAGCATCATCGTTTTCTAAAAATGGAATGGTACTTGCAGCAATAGAAGTCATTTGTTTTGAAGCTACATCAATATAATCAACTTCTTCAGGTTTAACAATTAAATATTCGTGATCTTTTCTAACAGTAATTTTATCCCCTAAAATTTTGTTATTTTCATCAACATCAACAGAAGATTGAGCAAATTTAAAACCATATTCTTGCACTGCTGTTAATCAGTAAACTTTATCATAGTTAATGATTCCGTTTTCAACTCCATAATAAGGAGTTTGGATAAATCCGTAATCATCAACTTTCGAATAAGAAGCAAGGTTTAAAATAAGTCCAATGTTTTGTCCTTCAGGTGTTTCAATAGGACAAATTCTTCCGTAATGAGTTGCATGAACGTCACGAACTTCAAATTGAGCTGTATCTCTATTTAAACCTCCAGGTCCAAGAGATGTAACTCTTCTTTTGTTTGCAATTTCAGCAAGTGGATTAATTTGATCCATAAATTGTGATAATTTTGAAGAGTTAAAAAATGTTTTAAATTGGTTATAAATTGGTTTATTATTATGAATACTTTTAGGTGTAATTTTATCCATTTCTTTTGTAGATAGTTTTTCTTTTGCGTGTTTTTCTAGTTTAGTAAGTCCCACAATGAATTGGTTTTGTAATAATTCACCAACTCCAACTATTCTTTTATTAACAAGTGAGTCAGGATCATCTTCTTTTCCTAAATTATCAATTAAATTAAAGTAATATGAAATGGTTGCAATAATATCAGAAATTAATAAATGCATTTCTGTAGAAGTAGGATCGTTTGCAATAACTAAAATAGGATCTTTGCCATTTTCTAAAGATCTTTTGTTTGGTCATACTTTTACCATAATTACTTTTGTTCTTTTTTCTAAAGAAGGATTTATATCAAGTTGTTTTCCATAAACTTGAGAAGTAATATCTGGAATGTCTACTGTTTTTAAGATACCTTTATCAAATTGAGATTGAATTTCTAAAGCAAGTTTTGGAGTAATAAAAGTTTCTTTTTTGTAAAGAATTTCCCCTTTGTCATTTGTTAAATCTTCTGCTAAATAAGTTTCTAAAATTCTTTCAACTAAATTTAACTTTCTATTCAACATGTATCTACCAGTTTTAGATAAATTGTATCTTCTGTCATTAAATAAAGTTAAAGGAATTAAATTGAAAATAGCTTCATCGGTGATTCTATCTCCTTTTCTAATAATTCTATAAATTAACTCTAAATTATCTTTACTGGATTCGATTTTTTCTTTTTTAATTGACTCTTTTAAAACACTTGAATTACCAAATAGTTGTAACATTGTTTCTTTTTTCAAACCTAAACCATTTAAAAAAGTGGTTAAAGGAATGTTTTTATGTTTATCAATTCTAATTTTTACTGTATCAATTGAGTTACCTGTAACTCTGTGGAAAATTTCAATTCAAGATCCAAGTTGTGGAATAATTTCAACTTTGTTAAACAAGTCATCCGCTTGTTTATTACGAACGTTTTTACCAAAATATGCCCCAGCAGATCTAATCAACTGAGCAACAATAACTTTTTCAGAACCATTTATGATAAAAGTACCACCACTTGTCATTAAAGGAACTTCTCCATAAATAATATCTGTACTTTCGTCAATTTCTCCTGTTTCCACAGTATGTTTTCTTAAAGAACCAACTATTTTCCCTGTATAAGATGTTCCTTTTTGTTTTGCTTCTTTAATTGCTTGAAATTCATCTTTTGGAATTTCAACTCTTACTGAACCAGGTATGTATTGAATTTCAATTTTTCCATTTGCAGAAACAATAGGGTAAATTTTATTCAATGATTCATCTAAACCATCTGTTAAAAATCAGTTAAATGATTTTCTTTGTGTTTCAAGAAAATCAGGAGTTTCTAACGTATGTTTAGTTTTTGAATAATCTCTTCTTTCAGTTATTGGTCCAAATTTTCTAATTTTGAATTTTTTTTCCATTTTTCTTCCTTTTTTAATTAATTTTGTGTTATATTTAATAGTAATGATTATGGAATTATATCATAATTTACATTAAACAGAATAAAACAATAACTAGATGATTAAATCTAGTTATTTTTTAAGTTTTTTTTCTATTTTCTTTCTTCATAAACAGAAGCAACTTTTCTGTTTCTTTTTGTTTCGAATTTTACATATCCGTCAATTAGTGAGTATAATGTGTCATCGTTTCCACGTCCAACATTATTTCCAGGGAAGATTTTAGTTCCTCTTTGTCTGAAAATAATTGCTCCTGCAGTTGCGAATTGACCATCACTTAATTTAACACCAAGACGTCTACCTATCGAATCTCTACCGTTTCTAGTAGAACCACCAGCTTTGGTTTTTGCCATTTTAAATTATCCTTTCAATTCTGTTATTTTTACACGAGTATAAGGTTGACGATGACCTAATTTTCTTTTATGAGTTGATTTAGGGTTGTGACGATAAACAACGATTTTTTTAGCTTTTCCTTGTTTTTCAATTACACCTTCAACAACTGCACCTTTAACAAAAGGTGTTCCAACTTTTTTATCAAGAACAAGAACTTCGTTAAAAGAAACTTTGTCTCCTTCGTTTCCATCAATTTTTTCAATAAAAATTGTATCTCCTGATTTAACAATAAGTTGTTTTCCACCAGTTTTGATTATTGCAAACATGCTTCCTCCTCATATGGCTCATCTTTGAGGTTCATTTTATAAATGATTGGACTTTTTAGTCACTACCTTTTTAGAATGGTTACACAAGTAACTATTTAATTATAACACTTTTTAATTAATATATAATAAAAAAATGTATTATATTTTGTATAAGAAAATATGTTTAAGTAAAATCTTTTTACAAATTTAATAGATAATTAAGCAAAATATTATATAATTCAAAAGAGTATTTCTAATATATACTCCTTGATCTTGAAAAAAGATCCTGATGACCGAAAGGAGCCAAAATGGCAAAATACGAAATTATGCTAATTTTAGCACCAACAGAAGATGTTGCATTAGCAGAAAAAATTGCAAAAGAAGTTTTTTCAAATGGTGTTAAAAGTGTAGAAAAATTAGATAGAACTGAGTTAGCTTATCCAATCAATAAATCTAAAACAGGAATTTTTGTTTTAATGAATGTAGAATCAGAAGAAAGCAAAATTGCTGAATTTGTTAGAAAAACAAACATTCAAAAAACAATTTGAAGAAGTCTTGTTGTTAACTTAGACACAGAAAAAGGTTTAAATAGAAAAGTAAAACCTAAAAAACGTAAACTTTCATTCTTTAAAAATCAACAAAACTCAAAAGAAAATTCTAATTCTGAAAATTCAGAACAAAATAAAGAAACAAAAGCTGAAGAAAAAAAAGTTGTTAAAAGAACAAGAGTTACAAAAAAAACTGAAAATAAAGAATAATAAGGGAGTTTGCAATGAATAAAGTTATATTAATAGGAAGAATAGCGAATAATTTAGAATTAAATAAAACTAAATCTAATATTAGTTATTTAAGATTAACAGTTGCTGTATCAAGAAGATATTCAACTAATGATGGCAATGAAATTACTGATTTTATACCTGTTGTAGTTTGAAGAAATAGTGCTGAATTTTTAGCAAGAAATGCATCAAAAGGTTCTAGAATCCTTGTGGAAGGTTCCTTTGCTACAAATAGTTTTGTTAATAATCAAGGACAAAACGTTACTTCAAATGAAGTTTCTGCTGAAAATGTAACTTTATTAGAAAGCAAGCAAGAAAGCGAAAATAGAAGAAAAAATATTAATAATAACCCTTCTGTTTCAGCAACAAATCCTGCAGAACCAACATTTTCAACTGTAAATAATTCAGAATATTCATCAAAAAATAATGTAGAAAAAACTACTTTAAATGATGATGAAGAAGAAACAGATTGAGATGTTGAAAGTTTTTTATAATTAACTAAGGAGAAAAATGATTAATCGTAAAGTAAAAAAACAATTCAAAAAAAGACCTTGTAATTTTTGTTTAGAATCAATGCAATATATTGATTACAAAAACACAGAATTACTTAAAAAATATATTAGTAGTCATGGAAAAATTCATCCTTCAAGATTAACTGGTACATGTTCTAGACATCAAAGATTATTATCTACAGCTATCAAAAGAGCAAGAATTATTGCATTATTACCATTCGTATCTGAAAGAATTAGAAAATAATATAAAAATCTTTAGAGCAATACTCTAAAGATTTTTTAAAGGAGAAATATGTCATTAAAAGCCGGAATAGTTGGATTACCTAACGTAGGAAAATCCACTTTGTTTTCTGCATTAACAAAAGTGCAAGCTGAATCAGCAAATTATGCTTTTACAACTATTGAACCAAATATTTCAATAGTTGAATTAAAAGATAAAAGATTAAACGAAATTGCAAAATTTGTTAATCCTGAAAGAATCTTGCCAACAACCTTTACTTTCGTTGATATAGCAGGGTTAGTATCAGGAGCTTCTAAAGGAGAAGGTCTTGGTAATAAATTTTTATCTAATATAAGAGAAGTAGATGCAATTATTCAAGTTGTTCGTTGCTTTGAAAACAAAGATATTTTACATGTTGCAAATGAAATAAATCCTAAAAACGATGTGGAAGTAATTAATTTAGAATTATTACTTGCTGATATGCAAGTAATTGAAAATGTAATTAAAAGGGTAGAAAAGAAAGCACTCAATAGTAGTGATAAAGATGTAAAGGCGGAATATCAAGTTGCTTTAAAACTCAAAAAAGCATTTGATAATAATATTCCAGCAAGAAACGTTAATTTATCAGAAGAAGAATTAAAAATTGTCAAAGGTTACCAGTTATTAACATTAAAACCTATATTATATGTTGGAAATATCTCTCAAGAAGATATAGAAAATCCTTTGAATAATAAGCATTTTTATAATCTTAAAACTCTTGTTGATTCTTACAATAATTTATTACTTCCTATTTCTATCCAATTAGAATATGAAATTAGTTTATTAAATGACGAAGATAAACAAATATTTCTAGATGAATATAAACTAGAATATTCAGGACTTGAAATTTTAACAAGAGAAGCATTTAAGCTTTTAAATTTAGCAACTTATTTTACAGCAGGTGTTAAAGAAGTTAGGGCTTGAACTTTCACCAAAGGAATGTTTGCACCACAATGTGCAGGAATTATTCATAGCGATTTTGAAAAAAAATTCATAAAAGCAGAAATAATTAGTTATAGTGATTATATTGATAATGGTGGTGAAAAAAACGCTAAAGAACAAGGAAAAATGCGTCTAGAAGGAAAAAATTACGAAATGCAAGATGGCGATATTTGTTTATTTAAATTTGGAAAATAAAAAATGAGATACTTAAATCTCATTTTTTTATTATTGTAAATAAAGTGTAGTATTATTAATCAATGAAATTAGATAATATAGAGAATAAACATCAACTAATATATCATTATAAACTTTATTTAAAATTTTAACTTTATCAGATGATTTTGGAAAATCTAGTTCCATAAAACCAAAACTACAATTATAAGTATAATAAATTCTAGATCCTGATGATAATAAATGTAATCCTGTAATTTGAACACCGTTTTTATCATGATATCTCTTTAGTGATAGTTCCATTGCAAGAGGTGTATACATTTGTCTTATTTTTAATTCGTTATTTGAACGTGGAGAAAATGTTTTAACAAAATCTTTATTTTCTAATTTCTCTATGTTTTTTTTACTAAAAAAAGATGATCTAAATAATTCAAAGGCAAAACCTTTATCACCAAGCACTGTTGTATCGATTTGCATAATACCGTTATCTACGTATGTAACTCTATCGTTATCCCCTTTTTTCTTAGCATAATCAATACATTTTCATTTTAAGTTTAAAAAAACAACAGGATATTTTTGATTAATTAAAACTCTTTTAATTGATGTTTTGCTTTCTAAAACAACTTTATCATAGCTTCTTGCTAAATCACTTTGAACTTCTTCAATGTGTCTTTTATCTAAACTAAAATTATTACTTTCGTCAATTTCTTTATTTATTTTATAATCATAGGTTTCATCTAAAACTTTAATGCTTTCTTTATAAATAGAAGGAACATTGAGGTTTTTTTGAATTTCAAGTTGAAGCATCAAAATTAAATTTTTCTTTTTCTTCATAAATATTGAAGCTACCAAAGAACTTATTAAACCTAAAACAAAGAAAACTAATGCAGCTACTGTTAAAGAAACATTTTTTTGAAGTAATCAAATAACAACAAATAAAATAGATAATCCAAGTAAAACTAGTGTTGTGATTATAAAAATAGAAAAAATTAAATGTGCTTTTTTTATTTTTTCTTGTAAATCTTTTGTCTTATCAAAAGTTTCATCTATTGTATTTTTAATAAATGGATAAATTGTTTCTTTTGAAATATGTTGAAACTCTGAAAATGTTTTATAATTGTCTATTGTTTTCATCTAATTTTATAAATCTTTCATAGAAACATCTTGTCTTTGTTGTGCGCTTGCTTGGAATAATGGATAAGTTTCTAAGTGTAATGAACTTGATATAACTGTTGCTGGGAAAACTAAAATAGAAGTGTTAAATGTGTTAACTTTACTATTATATAGTCTTCTTGCTGCAGCTATTTCTCTTTCTAAATAACTTGTTTGTTCCATTAATTCACCATAAAGTGCTGATGTTTTTAAATCTGGATAGTTTTCTGAAACAGCAATCAATCTACCTAAAACTGAATTAGTTAAACCTTCTACTTGAGAAGCATTATCAATACTTTTAGTCATATTTCTTAATTTAGTTACATCAGTAAGAATAGATTGTTCAAAATTTTTGTGTGATTTAACTTGATCTACTAATTTTATTAATGTATCACTACGTTTAGCTAATTGAGTTTCGATTGTACCAGCTGCCTCATTGATTTCATTTTGTTGTCTTAAAAATCCATTTCTTTTAACTAAGAAATAAATTGGTGCAAAAAATAGAAGTAATGTTCCAAAAACTCAGAAAAATACTTTTGCCGCTACTGAACAAACAGGTTTTTTTGCACTATTATCAACTGTAGGTTCAAATCCTTTTGGTTCATTGTTATTATTTGGATTAAATAAATTTGCCATAATTTTCCTTTCTTTTTTTTATATTTATATTATTAAATTATGTTTAACTTTATATAAATTAAATCAGTAGTAAAATTTGTTTTGATATTCAACTAAGATGATTTTTTATGAACAAATAATCCTACTAATAAAATTATATCAATTAAATAGATTTTATTTTACATTAAAATTTCATCCATTTTTTGAATTAATAAATTTAAATTTTTCTTTTTTGTTGAAGAAACAAAAAAACATTCATATTTATTTAATAATTCGATTTCTTTTTTGACTTTATATAATTGTGACTGGTTTAATTTGTCTATTTTAGTTGCAACTAAAATAATTTTTTTATTTAAAAATTCTAAAAATTCTAACATACTTTTGTCATTATCAGTTAATCCAATTCTAGAATCAAAAAGTAAAAAAGTAGTATCTAAATTTTCCCTAAAAGTAAAATATTCTTCAATCATATTGAACATTTTTTCAGAAAGAGATTTTGACATTTTAGCATATCCATAACCAGGTAAATCCACGATTATTTTTTGGTCGTTGTTTTCAAAAAAATTAATTAATTGTGTTCTACCGGGAGTATTTGAAGTTTTTGCTATTTTTGTGTTTGCAAGAGCGTTTATTAAAGAAGATTTACCAACATTAGATCTACCTATAAAACAAATTTCTTTTCCTTTATGAAAATATCAATTTTCTTTTTTTGAAGAAGATACTATAAATTTTCACATCTAAAATCCTTTATCATAAATTTTTTTATGTCTTTCTAATGTTGAACTTATTTCTCGGTTTTTTTCATCTGGAAAAAATAAAATTGTTTCTAATTCGCTGTAAATTTCTTTATTTCCATATGCAAGTTCTAATTCATAACTAAAGTCTATATCATTTCTTGCTGCTCTTATTAAAAATTTAACATCTAGTTTTTTTGCAAATTCTGCAGTCAACTCTTTATCGTTAATCAATATTTCTACATTTTTAAGTTTATCTATTTTTTGCTGAACTATTGATTTTTTTTCTTGAAATGAACTTATTTGCTTTTTATCTGGATTTCTAGTTATTACAACATATATAAAATCAAATACTTTTAAAGCTTTTTGTAAAATATTTAAATGCCCTTCGTGAAAAGGATCAAAACTACCTGCAAATATTGCTTTATTCATATAATTTTAATGCGTCTTGTGCAATAAGTAATTCTTCATTAGTTCTTATTACATAAACAGGAATGTCGGATTTAGAAGAAGAAATTAATGTATAATCTTTAATTTCTGAAGGTGAAACATTATTTTTATCTTTATCCAGTTCAATATTTAAATTTGGTAAGGTTAATTTTTCAATAACTAATTCTCTAATAAAACTAGAATTTTCACCAATTCCTGCTGTAAAAACTAATGCATCTATTTTTTTACCAACTTTATTAATGTAGTTAACTAAATAATCTACAATTTTTTGAATATATAAATTTAAAGTAAAAATTACATTTTGATCATTTTCTTTGTATCTTTGAACCAAATCTCTCATATCAGATGAAATACCAGAAACACCTAATAATCCAGATTGTTTATTTAATAAATTGGTAAATTCTTTTAAAGAAATATTAGCAGCTTCGGTTGCATATTCATGAATCGCCGGATCTATATCTCCACTTCTTGTTCCCATCATTATGCCCGCTAATGGAGTAAATCCCATAGATGTATCAAATGATTTAGAATCTTTAATAGCACATAAAGATGCTCCATTTCCTATATGTAAATTAACAAAATTTATTTTTTCTTTATTTAAAATTTTTTCTAATTTTAATGTAATAAATTTATGACTAATTCCATGCATTCCATATTTTTTAATGCCGTATTTTTCTGCAAATTCTTTATTAATCCCGTATTTTGAATTAATATCAGGAATAGAAGTATGGAAGGCTGTGTCAAAACTAGCACTCATTTTAGCATTAGGTAAAACTTCTTGCATAGCTTTAATTGCTTGGATTGCTCCAGGATTATGTAATGGAGCAAATTTTGAACATTCATCTATTAATTCAATTGCTTCTTTTGTTAATTTTGTAGAATCTTTAAAATATTCACCACCATGAACTACTCTAAATCCGATTAACTCAATTTCATCTAAATAATTAATAATTTTATTTTCTTGTCATAAATCAAGTGTTTTATTTGCTGCTTCTTTATGATTTTGCATTTCAACTTCTTTTTTAATACCATTATCACCAAATGACATTTTAATAAAAGAATTAGCTATCCCAACTCTTTCTGCGATTCCTGAAGCTATAACTTTAAAATCTTCTTTATTAAATAATGATCATTTCATTGATGAAGAACCAGCATTTATTACTAATATTTTTTTATTCATATTATTTTTCCTCTTTAAAAGTCTGTAATGTTGTAATTAAAACTGTGTTATAAACGTCTTCTACAGTTGATCCTCTAGATAAATCATTTACAGGTTCTGCAATACCTGTAATAACTGGACCAATTGCTCCATAATTTCCAAGTCTTTGTGCTATTTTATATCCTATATTTCCTGCATCTAAATTAGGGAATATAAACACATTAGTTTGTCCATCATATGACTCTTTTTTATATTTAGCTTTTCTTACGTTTTCGCTAATAGCAGCATCGAATTGAATTTCACCAATAGCTTTAACATCACTACTTAATTCATTAAATTTAATAGTTGCTTCTGAGCTTAATTTAGATTCATCACTAACAGCTGAACCATCTGTTGAAAAAGAAAGGAAAGCAATTTTTGGTTCTATTCCTAAATTTTTTGCAAATTCTTTTGCATTTAAACCAATTTCAGCCAACTGATCTGAATTTGGTTTTATATTTACAGATATATCTGAAAAAATAAATTTTTCATTTTCCTTATGCATTATCATAGCAGATGAAATAGTTTTTATTCCTTTTTTAGGACCAATCACTTTAAAACCAGCTCTTAAAATATCGGCTGTTGTGTAATTTAAACCACCAACTACACCATCTACTTCTTTGTTTTTTAACATCATCATTCCATAAAAAGGATTGCTTTCTAAACTTTTTTGAGCAGATTCCATTGTTTCTTTTCCATTTCTTGCTTCAAAAAATAATTTTGCGTATTTTTCCTTTTTAGAAGAACTAATTACTTCTTGTTGAATTTTAGAAGAAACATTTTTATTTTCTTTATTTACAAGTAAAATAACATTTACTAAATCAGTATTAACTAATTTTTCCGCCGCATCAATAGCTCTTTGATCTTCTCCATCTATTAGTAAAATGGTTTTTTTTGATTTTAATTCTTTGTTTTTTATATCAATTTTATTTTCTAATTCTTTTTGAAAAAACATTTTTTCTCCTTATTTATTTAATAATAAAAATTATAATACTTTTTTAAAAAACTATTTCTTTATTATTGAAAATAAATTCAATAAAAGAATTATTTTCGTTTTTTTATAGAAATTAATAAAAAATAAAGAAAGTTATTTTATTTTTTTGTATTAGTTTTATAATTTATAAATAGTAATTTTTAAATAATCAAAAGGAGAAAAATGTTTAAAAATAAAAAAGAAACAAAAAAAGCATTATTTATAGCTTTACCAATTGTTGCAATCGGAATTCCTGTTGCTGTAGGAACAACTGCTATTGTTTTAAAACATAAAAATAATCAAAAGATTGATATTAAAAAAAATGAAGCAACTAATTTTAGTATTTCTAAAAACACCAATGGATGACAAATTTTTCTAAAAACTAAAGATAATCAACCTACAAACAATTCAGCCAAAGAAATTGAATTTACTAATGAACAAAACGAAAGCATTACTTTTAAAGCATCTTGAAAAAAAATTAACAATGATAATTTTTGAGTTATAGATATAAATGATTTATCTATTCCAAAAAAAGGTAGTTATTCCATTCAGATACCAAGCGACATTACACTTGTTGAAAAAACAGAAAATATAAAAATTAATTTTCCTTTTTTTGAAATCAAAAATACGGAAAAAACTGGGGAATTAGAAATTTTCTTTACCAATATTTTAAACAGTAATTCTATAACTTATACTTTAGAAAATATCGAAAATACAAATATAAACAAAACAAAAAACATAACTATATTAAATAATTCATTTAAAATAGATATACCTAATGATTTAGAAAAAGGAAGATACTTACTTAAAAAATTATATTTTAATCCCACTGATAATTTAATTGATAATCATTTTTTAGAAATAAATAAAGAAAAATTAACTATTTCAAATTTAAATTTTGGACAAATCATTAAAAATAAACTGATTATAAATTTAGAAACTTTAAATAAAAATATAAAAAATCCAAATAATTTTAATAATTTTTCTTTAATTTTTGAAAATAGAAATAATGAAATTAAAAAAATATTAGGAACAATTGAAGAAAAAAATCTTTCTTTTGATTTAAATCAATTAAGTGATAAATATGTTTGAAATATTTTACAATTAGAAATTGCAAATTCTTCAAATGAACAAAATAAAATTATTGCCAATTATAAAGATTTTAGTGAAACTATAAAAAATTATTATAAAGCGAAAAATAAAGAAGTTTCGTTTGAAAATTCTTTTGTAACAAATAAAAGTTCTTTACTTTTTATAAATGATCCAAATAATTGAATAGATTTAAGTTCTCAAAATTTTAAAATTAAACATTATAATAAAAATAAAGAATTGTTAGAAGAAGTTAATAATTTCAACGTTGTAGATTTAAATAAAAAAGCAGTATTATTTCAATTTAAAAATTCTTTTCAAACAGAAGATTTTATTGAAGTTGAATATTCCAATACTGAAATTAATTTAAATAAAAATAAGTTTATTTTTAATAAAAATACAATAGAAACAAACAATCTTATTACTGTTCAAAAAGAAGAAAATAAATTAAACATTTTACTAAAAAATAATTTAGAAACTACAAATAATTCAGAAATAAAAGCAAATTTTGTTGTAATAGATGAAAACAATCATATTACTACAAATGAAGAAAAAATATTACACTTAATAGATAAAAACAAACTAGAAATTATGCTAAATGATTCTTTCTTTGAAGCTAATAAAACATATTATTTATCTTCAATAGAATTTATTAATAATGCTTCCCATATGCTTATTCCTTTCGATAATAATAAAATCACTAAAATTTCAACATTCGAAAATAATATAACAAATCTTAATATTTTAAAAAGAGAAACTATAAATAATACAACTTATTTACATTTTGAACTACCAAATAATTATCTAAATAACGAGTTAAATCACCTATTTTCAATAGTAAAAAACGATAAAGAATATAAAGGATATACAGATTTAAACACACTAACTTTCTATATAAATGATAATTTACCAGAAAATTTATCCGGTTCTATAATTAAAGATCTAAACTCTGGAAGAATATTTAAAATTAATAAATAAAAAAACTCAATTTAGTTGAGTTTTTATCTTTTTAAGAATAATATATCAATAAAATTATTACCTATATTATTATTTTCGTTGTTTTGAATAGTTCTATTAAAGGAATGAGATTTTAAAACAACTTTTAATTTAAGAAAATTATTTTCTCCAATAGTTTCTTTGCTTGCTGTTTCTACTTGAATATTATAAAAATCTTTTGAAATTGGAGAATTAAATGAATTTTTAACTAAATCAGTTATACTAGATAACAATTTACTTATTTTGGTATACTCTAAAATTTTATTTCATCTTTCTTCTTTACTGGAAATTTGATTAATTTCAGCAATTAAATTATCTAAATCAACAGATTCAGGATTTTTAAATCCATAATAACTATTAAATTCATCTCATTTTTCTGTTGAAAATTTTTCAATTTTTTCTTTAAAGTTTAAATAAAGACTTTGTGATGTATTATCAAAGTTGAATCCACCTACTAACATAGGACCATAAATTTTCTTATATTTAGATTCTGGGTTATTTTCGTTTAAATTATCGAATCAAAAACCTATTTTATATTCCATAAAGCCTTGCATTGCATATGCAGAAGTTATATGTGGATCATATAAATTTTTTTGATCTCTAAATTTGATGAAAAATATTTTTAGTTTTGAACTATCATAACTTTTTAACGATTCATCAATATTTAAAAAATCATTTAATTTTTCATCTTTTATTTCAACTCAAGTAGTTGGATTTCCAAATGAATAATGTAAATCGTTAGTTTCTACTTCAGTAAATGTTTTGTCAAAATCTAAAGTAGATTTAGTTAAACCTTTATTTGATATTGAAATTAATTTTTCAAAATAACTATTACTTTGATTAAAATGTTCAAAGAAATTAACATTATATAAATTGTTAATTGTAATTTTTTTAGAAATTGAATAATTTGATCCAGATTTTAATTTGATATTTAATTTTAAAATACCGTTTCTTTCATCAATTTCTGTTTCAGAAGACGATTTATTTACTTCTATTTCTATTGAATCATCAAAATTTCTAATCTTATTAATGTCAGTTATCTTTATAAAATCAGATGTTGAATTTAAAGATTTTAGTGCTCCAGAAGCTCAGTATTTTTTTGTTAAATTTAAAGAAGAAATATTATTAATTATTTCATTTAATTCTATTTCTGTTTTTGGTGTAGATGTCTTTGATTTTGTAAATGAATTTTCAAAATTAAAATCTTGAGTGCCAAAACTTAATTTTTTAATTTTATAATTAACATTGTTTTTTAAATAAGTGCTAAATATATAATTATTTTTATCTTTATAAAGGAATTTTGGTTCAATAATTTGAGTTTGATTATTAATATCAAAAATTTCAAGTCTTGGTTTTAATAAAGAAAATTGATCTAATAATTCACTATTATTAAAATTTACAGAAATATCAGATATAAAGGAATTTTCTTTATTTTCGGTAATATTTACAGAATTTATTAGTGCATTTTCTTCTCTATTTTTATCATTATTAAATTTAAGGACTCCTTTATGTAAATAATCTAATTGAATTTCTTTATTATTTACAAAAACTTTAGTTAAAGAAATTTTTCCATAATAATTATAATTTGGAATATTTGCTTCTCATTTATCATTGACTTTAGTTGCATTTATTTTTCAATAACCACCAAAATTAGATATAAATTCCAATTTGACATCATTCAAATTACTTTGATCAATATCAACAAGTTCTAATTCTGTTTTAACTTTCAAGTTATTATTAGATTCTAAATTAAACTCAGTATTTTTGAATTTACTAAAACTTCTTTTAGAACTAAATTCTTTATTTATTCCGTCTTTTGGTAAAATAGAAATTCTCGGTTCAATAACGGAAACTAAACCACTCCTATCAATTTTAAAATCCACTATTTCTAAGTTGGCGTTTGAAGGAATTTCAAATCCATCTTCATAGTCAAAAGTTGATGAATCACTTGTTGTACTAATTGTGATAGGAATATTTTTTAATCCTTCATTTTCTGTTTTTCTAATCGAAATATCTACCGTAAATTCTGTGTCTGAATTTGTTTTATCTTTTAATGTTAATTTTCCAATATATTCACTTTCTGTAAATTCAAATAGTTTTTCCACATTGTTAAAAGAAAGTAATAAACGATTTGGATTTGTTTCATCAATGTGATAACTTATACTATCATAAGATATTTTTTGAGAATACTCTTTTGTTTGAAAGATGAAATCACTTGTATTTTCGGAATTTTCTCAATTATTTCCTATTTTTTGTGCTGAATTTAAACTAGTTAGTGGTTTATTGTTTAAAGTAATATTATTAATTAAATAGTTTTCACTAAACTCTAAATTTGATAAATCAAAAATAACTGAATCGGAATTTTCAATATATTCTTGAGAGTTAAAAAATTGTTTATCCTTAATTTTTCCAGATATTTCAATTTGAAAATCTTTATTTTTTACATTTTTTAATAAATGTTTAGAAAAATTTACTTTAAGTTTTACAAATTCATCTGTTTTTTCTAAAATTTCTAAAGATGAAATTACAAAGTCATCATTTTCATTTGAATCAGGAATTTCAGGTTCTTGTTTATCATTTGGATCTTGAACATTATTTATGGTACCATTATTTGGATTCTCGATTACATCTTTTTCCCCAGGATTTTCTGGTTTAGGTGTATCAGGGTCTGTTTTAGGAACTTCAGGGTCTTTTTTTTCTTCACTAAATATAATTTCTCTTTCTGTATCAGAATATCTTTTTAATGAAATATTTTCTTTATTTATAAAGAGTTTATCGATAAATAACGAAGATTTATCTTGCAAAATTGAAGGAATTAAAACTTCAATTTTGCTATTCAAATAAGTAAACTCTTTTGAAACATAAGTTTTAGAATCTGTTTGCTTTTCTTTTAAAGTTAATTCAATATCTTTAATTGATTCTTTAAAAGAATTAGGAAGAAATATAAAAACTTTATCTTTTGTTCTGCTAAATTTAATTTTTTCCTTTAAAAATATACTTTCTTTATTTTTGTTTTTATTAAGGACTATTGCTAAAGTTGCGCCAATAGAAGATGCCGCAATAGTACCAAGCACTATTGATGATAATATAATTTTTTTAGTTTTGTTTTTCATATTTAAATTATAAATATTTTTTTATTTTTACAAAAACAAAATATCAATATTTTTGTATAATTTAAATATTAAATGTATTAGTATGAAAGAGAGAAAAAATGTCTAAATTTATTTTTGTTACAGGTGGTGTAATTTCCGGATTAGGAAAAGGAGTTTCTGCTGCTTCAATCGGAAACCTTTTAAAATCAAGAGGTTTTAGTGTTTTTGTTTTAAAATTAGATCCTTACTTAAATGTGGATCCTGGAGTTATGTCTCCTTACGAACACGGAGAAGTTTATGTAACTGCTGATGGTGGAGAAACAGATCTTGATCTTGGTCACTATGAACGTTTTATTGATGAAAAATTTTCAAAAGATTCCAATTTTACAAGTGGTAGAATCTTTTGAAATATTTTAGAAAAAGAAAGGGAAGGATATTATGATGGTAAAACCGTTCAATATATCCCACATGTTACCGATGAAATAATTAGTATAATTAAAAATATAGAAAAAAAATATAAAAGTGACTTTGTTATAGTTGAAATAGGTGGAACAGTAGGGGATATTGAATCAAATCCGTTTATTTATGCAATAGCACAAATGGGTAGTGAATTCAACGGAATAAACACTTTTTTCATTCACGTAACTTATGTTCCTTTTCTTGAAACATCAGGTGATTTTAAAACCAAACCTACACAAGATTCTATTAACAAATTAAGAGGTATGGGTATAAAACCTAATATGATACTTTTAAGATCTAACGACGAAGTTGATCACACTATTTTAAATAAAGTTGCAAAAACTACATTTTTAAATCCAAGAAATGTTATTTCTGCTCCTGATTTAAAAAATGTATATGAAATGCCTTTATATTTAGAAAAAAAAGACGCAGCTAATATTATATTAGATTACTTTAATATTACACATATAAAACCAAATTTAAGAAAATGAACAACTTTTGCTAACAAAGTTAATAAAGAAAAAAAAGCTGAATTATTAATCAAAATGCTTGGGAAATATACCAGTTTTTCCGATGCTTATAAATCAATAAATGAAGCTATTAAAATTTCTGCATTTGATAAAGGATATGAAGTAAAACTAGAATATGTTGACTCTAATATTCTAACTAATGAAAATATATCTGAAAAACTCGATGATGCTGATGGTGTAATTATCTTACCTGGATTTGGTATTAGAGGTTTTGAAGGAAAAGTTTTAGGAGCAACATATACAAGAGAAAAAAATATTCCAACTTTTGGTATCTGTTTAGGTATGCAAGCAATGTCAGTTGCTCAAGCACGTCTAAAAGGTTATAAACACGCAACTTCTAAAGAATTTGCTACAAACAACAAAGAAGAAGTTTATGTTTTAGATTTTATAAAAGGTAAAAATGAAAAAGACCAAATGGGCGGAACTTTAAGATTAGGAGAATCTGAAACAGTGTTTAAAAAAGATTCTTTAATTGCTAAATTTTACAAAAGTACTTCTGTTTTTGAAAGACATAGACATAGATACGAAATACAACATGAATTTATTGAAAAATTAGAAGATGAAAATTTTAGTTTTTCAGGTTATCATCCAGAATTAGGTCTGGTTGAATCTTGTGAAGATAAAAGCAAAGATTTTTATATTGGTGTGCAGTATCATCCAGAATTCAATGCAAGACCACTAAATCCACATAAACTATTTAGTGCTTTTGTAGAAAAAGCAGCAGAAAGAAATAATGGAAAACAAAAATAATTCTTTACAAAATACATTTAAATACGTTGATTTAAATAAAGGTTTAAATCATGAACAAATTTCTAAAAATAAAGAAAAATACGGTGTAAACGAACTTAAAAATAAAAAGAAAACACCTTTAATTATTAAGTTTTTAAAACAGTTTATTGAACCGATGATTATTCTTTTAATTATTGCTGCATTTTTAGCTTTAGGAATTGCTATTTATGAAGCGATAGTTCATTATGAATATAAGAATCATATAGAATTTATAATTAGTTTTGTAGAACCTTTTGTGATATTTTTTATTGTAATTTTAAATGCTATATTTGGTTTAATACAGGAAAATAAAGCAGAAAAATCTATTGAATCACTTGCTAGTTTAAGTTCTCCAACATCAAAAGTAATTCGAAACGGACAAGAAATAATTATCGATACAAAAGACATTGTTGTTGGAGATATATTACTAATTGAAGCAGGAAATACTATCGGAGCTGATGGAATTATTGTTAATTCTGCTCAATTAGAGGTTGAAGAATCGATTTTAACAGGTGAATCTTTAAGTGTTTTTAAAAAAAATATATCTAATTTAGAATTTAACTGAGAAGAAACCGAAGATACTGAAGTTTATTCTGGCACAAATGTTATAAATGGTAGAGCAAAAATTCTAGTTACAAAAATCGGGATGGAAACAAAATTAGGAAACATTGCTAAATTACTAAATCAAGAAAAAGAAAAACTCACCCCACTCCAAAAACAACTTGCAAATTTAAGTAAAAAAATTGGAATTTTTTCTGCTATTTTATGTGTAATTACTTTCTTTATTTATATTTTTATAGTTGCTTCAGGAAATTGAAGTCTTTGAGCAAAAGGTGTTGTTATCGCTATAACTTTAGCTATCGGAACTATACCAGAAGGTTTAGTACCAATTGTTACTGTTATTTTATCTATTGGAGTTAAAAGATTATCAAATAAAAATGCTCTGGTTAAAAAATTACCAGCTGCTGAAACTTTAGGAAATGTTTCAATAATTTGTAGCGATAAAACAGGAACATTAACCCAAAATAAAATGAAGGTTGTACAAACCTTTAAACATGACACTTTTTCACAAGAAGACTTTGTTAAATATTTTATTTTATGTACAGATGCCAACTCATCTATAAATGAAAAAGGGGAATACAAATTAATTGGAGATCCAACTGAAACTGCTATTATCCAATATGGAATTGATAATAAAATTTTTAAAGATTCAATTTCTAGTTTACACCCAAGAATAAACGAAATTCCTTTTGATTCAGATAGAAAAATGATGACTGTCTTTATAAAAATTAATGAAAATATTTATTCAATTACAAAAGGAGCTCCTGATTCTATTTTTGCTCTTGCAAACAATTTGTCAAATCAAATAGAACATAAAAACATCGAATTTTCTAATAATGCTTTAAGAGTTTTAGCATTAGCAATTAGAAAATGAGACAAATTACCAGATGATTTAAGTTCAAAAAATGTGGAACAAAATTTAACATTAGTTGGATTAATAGGGATGATAGATCCACCAAGAGAAGAGGTTAAAAGTTCTATTGCAATTGCACAAAAAGCCGGAATAAAAACTGTAATGATTACTGGTGATTATGCAAACACAGCTTATGCTATTGCAAAACAATTAAACATAGTAAAATCCGATGAAGATTTAGTTTTAAGTGGAAGTGAATTAAAACTAATGAGCGATGAAGATTTAAATGAAAACATAGAAAAATATGCAGTTTTTGCTAGAGTTAGTCCTGAAGATAAAATCAGAATTGTTAAAGCTTGACAAACCAAAAATAAAGTTGTTTCTATGACAGGTGATGGAGTAAATGATGCTCCTGCTCTTAAAGCTGCTGACATTGGTTGTGCTATGGGAATAACAGGGACCGATGTTTCTAAACAAGCTGCAGATATGGTATTAACAGATGATAATTTTTCAACAATAGTTAGCGCTATAAAAGAAGGAAGAAGTATTTTATATAGCATAAAAAGGTTAATGATTTTTCTTTTTACAACCAATTTAACAGCTTTATTAACTACTTTTATTGGAATTTTAATTTTTAGTATAAATCCTTTATCTTCTTTACAAATTTTGTGAATAAATGTTATTTCTGAAACTTTCCCAGGAATTGCATTAGGTTTAAATAGACCAAAACAAGATTTAATGAATAAAAAACCAAATCATAAAAATGCTTCTATCTTAACTAAAGAAATGATAATTCAAATATCTTTACTTTCCATCTTGTCAACAACACTATCATTATTAGCATTTTATTTAGGTGCTTATAGTCAAAGTGGTGTAGCAAATTTAAATGAAATAAAAACAATCTTAGCTGCAGAAAATTTATCAACATTAAACTTTGCTTCTTTATCTTGTTTTATGACTATGGGAATAATTTTATCTTTAAATTCTATTATATTAAGAAGTAATGAAAGTTTATTTAAACAAAAATTTAATGATTTAAAATTTGTTCTTTTAGCTTTTGCAATTAGTTTTGTTGTTCTTTTACCAGTTACTTACATACCAGAATTTTCCAAAGTGTTTAATATGAATGTATATGTAAATTCATTTAATAATTGAATATTTGCATTACCATTTATTTTTGGGTTAGTACCAACATTTTTTATTGAATTTATCAAATTAATTAAACTATTTGTAAATAAAAAACTTAAAGTCAATTAAATAAACTTTAAGTTTTTTTCATCATTATTTTAATAACTTTAAATCTCATTTAAAGTTTGAATGAAAATAATTATTTTGTATTTATAGAAAGTATATCATTTACAGTATTTACATCCATAAGTTCTAAGTTGTCTGACTTATCAATTGAGTAAAAATCAACTTTAATTAAATTAGATTCTCTTGGTTGAGAATAAAGCTGAAATTCATTATAAAAAGGAAGAATATAGACCTTTTTATCTTTTTCATTTATATAAACTTGACTTACAGAAAATTGAGTTTTAGGAATATAAATATTTGCAATTAAATCTTTATCATTAAAATATGTTCAATATTCTCTTCTGTATTGCTCAAAATTATTTCTAACATATTCTGAAATAAAAGGATCTAATCAATGAGAATAACTTCTATAGTTTTCTTGAGTTATTTTTATTGATAAATGGTCTGAATCTTGTTGTTTTTGAGAATCGAATAAATCTTCTAAAAGAGATTTTTTAGCAGATGAATCTTCTAATGTTAATTTATCAAAATAAAAATCATTCTTTAAATCTTTTGTATTTATAAATTCTTTATATTTAGATTTAACATCATCATTGTTAAGTAAATCTTCTCTTACAACTTTTTGATTAAATAATTCTGTTGTTTCATCACTATCGTTAGGTTGAAATTTCTTGAAATCTTCATCTGTATTTATTATAGTCCAACTTGTTTTTCCTTTTAATTTATTTCTTGCTAAAAATGAAATTGAATAATTATGATTAGGATCAGAATTTTCATCTAAGTGAAAATTAGGTTTATCTATAATATAAAACTTATTTTCATTATTTTTATAATATAAAGTTCTGTCATCATATAATAAATTTCTTGAAATTTTATTTGTGTGAAAAACATAAAGATAATTTTCTTTAAAGAATTTGTCTTTAGAAGTATTATCGTAATTATCTTTTAAAAATTTATTAAATGCTTCTCTTTCTTCTTCTGTAATCAGATGATTATAACTATCTACTTTGTCAAATCTTCTTGGAAATTTCAGTGAAACTTTTTTTTCATCATAAAGAAATTCTTCTTTTATAAAATCATTTTTAACTTTATAAGCTGAATTCACTACTAAATTTCTGTATTTTTCCTGTAATTTAGATTGTTCTAATTGCTCTTTTTCTTCTTTAGATTCTTGAGCACAAGAAACAGCAATAAAAGAAAATGGCAAAATTAATGAAGAAGATAGGAATAACAATTTTCTTTTTTTAAATTTTTTCATATTATTCTCCTTTATTTGATTGCAATATTATTATATAACTTTATTTGCAAAAACTGAAAAAAATTTAATTTTTTAGAATAGTTTTTATTAAAAATGTGAATTTTTATGAATAATTTAACATTTTAACTTAAACTTCCAACTTTTAAAATAATTATCTACTTTCTTATACTTTCAATAATCTTATAAAGAAAAACTTAGAGAAAATTCTCTAAGCTTATTAAGTTATTTTTTAGTTGCAATAATGTATGCTGTTTTTATTTCTGAATTTAAACTTTCACCTACAGGAGCAAGGAATTTATATTCTACATTATAAATGTCTTCTGGAGGTGTATTTTCATCAGGTTCTAAACCATAAACGGTTTGTGTTTTTTGTTGTGATTTATAAAGGTTTTTTGCTAATTTAGAACTGTTTTCAGTAGTTTCTACTTTAATAGACGAAAGTTTTGGATCATTTTTAAGAATTTCTCCATCTAAACTTTGTAAGATGGAAATTTCTTCAGCATCTTCATCATTTGTTTCTTTTACTGTTGTAGTTGCATCATTAAAATAGAATTTTTCAAAATATTCATAAGTAGATTTAAAAGCAGGTGTATAGTTAACATAGTCAAAGTTTCTTAAATTTGGAAGTGCTTCAAAGTTTAATTTATAACCACGTCCTGACTCTTCCACAAAGTTATCGTCTTTTTGCACATAATTATATCTAACATTTTCAGCTGATTCAAAAATTAACTCATCAACTGAATAATCATCACCTTTATAAAGATTATCATAAAGGTCATCTAATAATTGATTTGCCAAGTTATCATCGATATCTTTTGTAATAATTCAGGCATCTAATAATGTCATATTGTTTTTTGGTCTTATTGCTCTTACTGTAGTTCCATCTTCAACGTTGCTAAAATTGTCATTACCGTTGAGTGCATCTAAAGCATCACCATTATAAATAAAACCTACTTCTTGTTTTACTCCAGAGTCAATTAAAGCTGTTAATAATTCTAAACCTGAACTTTTAACACTGTTAATTTTTGTATCAGATAAAGGATGATTTGTTGATTTTTGAACAATTTCAAGAAATTTATTAATTTGCTCTTGATAGTTTTCTTTATCAACAACTCCTGTATAACCATTATTTTTAAGTTTTGGATCATTTACTAGCTCACTACCTAAAAGTAGATTATCTCTCATTGCTTCAGTTCATTCAAAATATTTGTAACCATTTTGAATTAAAGTTTGAGCAATGGATATAGAATCTTGTTTATCAAAACGAATACCTTTTTCTCTAATTTCTTGTTTTTTAGCATCGTCTCAAGAAGCTACTGCTTCTTTTAATGGTACTTTTTTACCATCTTTATCGTAATCACCAACTGTATAAGTGAAAACTTTATCTTGAATATAATAAGGGATTAAAAATTCTCATAATTGATCTTGAATTCCATCACCATCAATGTCGATAATCCCTTTGCTTTTATCACCTTCAACATAAAGAAATTGATTATAATTATCTAAATGTTCTAAAGTTTCTTTTCTTAAAAGCGATTCTATAACTTTCCTTTTATTATTAATGTTTTCTTGTGCACTTAAATTAGGATTATGTTTTAGTTTATTTGCAAGTGCTTTATTTTTTCTAAATAATCTTTCAAAATCAATTTTTCTAATTAATTGTTTTTGAATCATTCTAACAATTTGGAAATCTGAACCAACTCCACCAATAACCCTATTATCTTCTATAGCTTTAGAAAATTCAGAAACATCACCAAATTCTTTATAATTAAAATGTTTATTTAAACCATCAACTGTGCTTTTAGAAAGATAGTTTTGATAGTTCATAATAATTGGTTTAAAATTAGCAGTTGTTTTAATATAAGTTACTCCAATAACTGTTGGAACTAAAACTAATGAAGAAGCTGCGATTGTTCATTTTGCTTTATTTGATAATGCCATTTTTTACTCCTTTTTTGGAATTTTTAGTTTTATAAACTATATAAACAACATTTCCCACAACGGTAAAAAGTAACATAATTGCACCTAAAGCAAGTGCTCAGGTTTTAAAAGTTCCTTGATATAATTCGACCCCTATTGTGGAAACATTAGATGTAATTCTTGTGATAATAAAATCATCAAAAGAAAGAAAAGCTACAATAATGAACACAAAAGAAATAGCAGGAAGCATATATGTTAAATAAATTTTAAATCAAGTTTTTATTCTTCCGTATCCCAAGTCTAAAGAAGCTTCAAAAAGGTTTTTAGAAAATTTTTCACTTCTTGGATATAAAAGCATAATCCCGTAAGGAAGAGTCATAGTTACATGACTAACAATTGCTCTTATCATTCCTTCTTCAGTAGCTTTTAAAACTCCTAAAACAAGTGAAAGCAAGATTGCTAGTGAAATAGCTGTAATAATATCTGGGTTAATTAAAGGGATGTTAGAACTTGTATTAATATAAGTTTTTACACTTTTATTTTTTTGCTTTCATAAAGCAAAAACGGTAATTAACGAAATAAATATAACAATTATAGCTGTTGCAATAGCTATGATAAATGAGTTTGCAAGTGCAAGTAATTTTTCTTGAGATGCTAAGTCTTCATAACCTTTTCAACTAAATGTATTTCAAGTAGTAGAAATAAGTTCTTTATCAGATGGTTTGTTAAAAGAATAGATTAAACCAAAAAATATTGGTGTATAAAAAAGAATTAAAATTATTCAAATGTAACTTTTTCTTAAAATTTCATACTTTTTAAAAAAATCTAATAATCTAGTCATTTTTAATTCCTTTCAATTTTAATAATACAATTGGAAAGAAATAAATTATTGCATAAATTCCCATCATAACTACAATAGTAATTAAAACTAAAGATGATGATCTTGCAAGATCAAATGGGTTAGATGGATTAGCGTTAATATTAATTAAGTTTCCAATTAGTTGATTTTGACCACCGTTTGGTAGCAATTTATCAGAAATAATGATTGAAGTTGCTGCAAGTAAAAATACTAATCCAATACCTGAAAAAATAGCTTTTAATCCATAAGGTAAAACTATTTTAAAAAGTGTTTGAGTTTTATTGTATCCTAAATCTGCAGAAGCTTCTAAAATATTTTTAGGCATATCTCTAAAAACTGTAAATAAAGGAATAATCATAAATGGAAGATTTAAAAATACTAAACCTAAAATCATAAATCAAATAGTATTTAAATCTGCTTCATCAAACATTGTTACAAAAAGAGCTCTTAAAGAGAATGTTTTTGCTATTGTGAATATAATCAAAGGCGAAACAATAAGAGAAATTGAATAAATTTTAAACACCTTTGATTTTGCTGTTGAAACATAAAAAGCGTAAGGTAAAGCAATTATTAAACAAATAATCGCTGTTGCAATACCTACAAATACAGATCTTCCTATAATTACTCATGTTTCTTTTTGTTGAATTAATAAATGATTATTAAAAGTTTCACCATCATCGGTGGAAATAGGTGCTACTGCTTTAATAAAAAGTAAAAGTAACGGCAACAATATGAAAATAATTGAAAATAAAATATAAGGAATTGATAAAGAAAGTCTTGGATTAAATCCTGACTTTATTTTTTTCAAAATATTAGTTATCATTTGCTAAAAAGCCTTTACGATCTTTTTTCATTAAGTGTAATGCTTCTTTAGTTCAATGAACATAAACATTTTCACCTATTTCAAAATTTTCAATTGTTTCAGCTTGAATTATTTTGTTTCCTACTTTTACATTTATAAAGTAATATGACCCTTTATAAGTACTTTTTTCCACAACACCAAAATAGTGACTTCTCACTTTTCTTGATAAAACTATGTCTTCAGGTCTAATTAAACCATCTAGTTTTTCATCTTTTGCAAAATCTGTGTGGATTGTTTCAACTAAGTGATTTAAAATCATTACTTTTCCTGGTTCCACAAATTGTGCATCAAAGAAGTTAGCATCACCAATAAAGTTTGCTACTCATTTATTTACAGGATAATCATAAATGTTTTTTGGTGAATCATATTGTTCAATCTCACCATCTCTAATTACTGCAATTTTATCTGAAAGTTCTAAAGCTTCATCTTGATCGTGAGTAACAAAAATAAAGGTAATTCCTAATTTTTGTTGAACTGATCTTAATAATTGTTGCATTTTTTGTCTAATTTTTGCATCAAGTGCTGATAATGGTTCGTCTAATAAAAGGATTTCTGGTTCAATAACTAATGAACGAGCTAATGCTACCCTTTGTTTCATACCACCTGAAAGTTCACTAATATTTTTATTTTCGTTTCCTTCAAGACCAACTATTTTAATAATATCTGAAACTTCTTGTTCCATTTCTTGTTTAGTAATTTTTCTAGTTAAATATCTTTTTTGAAAATGTTCTGTTTTTGTATTAACATAATTTTCTCAATAAGAATATTTAAAATCAGAATCATCCAATCATCTTTGGATTTTTGCTTTTTTAAGTTTAGAAAGTTTAGAATCGTTTAATTCTTCTTTATAAATGGCTTGTTGTTTATCAATTTCAGCCATTTTTTCATTAGCGTGTTTTGTTCATTTTTCTTTATTTTCTTCTAATTTTTTAAGTATATTTTCATTTATATTTGTTTTTGGATAACGTTTTAATTTAAGTCCGTATTTAATATTTCCAGAAACTGTCAAATGAGAAAATAAAGCATAGTCTTGGAAAATAGTGGATACATCTCTTTTGTTCGCTGGTAAGTCTTTAATATCTACCCCATCAAATTTAATTTCACCACGAGTGGTTCACTCAAAACCACCAATTAGTCTAAGAATTGTAGTTTTTCCTGAACCTGAAGGTCCAAGTAAAGTAACAAAATCGCCTTTTTCAATTTTTAAATTTACATTATTTAAAACTTTTTTCTCACCAAATTCTTTATCAACATTTTTTAATTCAATGAGAGTCTTTTGTTTTTCTTTTTGAATCATAAATAAATAAACCCTTCTTTAATAATTAAAATTTTTTTATAAAATATCAAAAACCTCATTATCTAAAGGAAAAAATTCCTTCTCTAATGAAGAAAAATGGGATAATTATCAAAAATATTTTGAGAAGTTTCTGTAGGTAAAAACTTTAAATCAGAATAAACTAAACTGATAAATTTATAAAGTTTTATTCTCAAATTTCCTAAGTTTAAAAATTTCATATTGCAATTATACCAAAATTCAAAAAATGCATTAAAAATTAAGAAAAAAACAATCCTTAAAAGGATTGATAATTTATACTAATTTAAATATTAATGATCCTTCAGCAATTATTGAACCTTTAGCTTGAAGTAAATATGAACCTAAAGAATCTTTTATTAAGTGTTCATCCATCTGAGTTGGATGAGGATCGTTATTATTAGCTTTATTATATTTAATTAATTTTTTGTTTAAAGCAACTACCCTAATTATGTAAAGATTTTGAGATCCATTACCATCTTTTTTAGGTAATAATATTTTTTGAGCATCTCTGTTTGCATTTTCATTATGAACATTAAAATTAAGTTCAAAAGTTGAGTTTAAAATGTTTTTTGAAGTTTCTTGATCGTTGTAGTACTCTTCACCAACAGAAACAAACATTTTATCAGCAACTGTAGGATTTTCAATATTGATTTTGCCACCTAAAATTTTAATTTTATTTCTATATTCTGCTTCATTTTCGTTTTTTACTGGACTATAATCTTCAATTCAGTACATATATGACTGTGCTTCTTCTATTTTATTTCAACTTAATCCAAAAGTTTTTAATTGACTTAAATCATTTGAAGTGCTTGTTGAAAAATAACCAGTATTTAATATATTATTTTGGATTGCGTTTGATTTTATTTCAAGTTTTTTAACTTCATTTGAAGCATATAAATTTCCATTTGATTTTACAGAAGGATGTTGTTCATATGCAAATGTTAAAACGCCTTCAGCAATAGTTTTGTCTTTAATAACATCATAGAAATCACCTAAATAATATTTATCGTGATTTGATTTTACATTTAATTTTGCTTCACTTAAAGCAAAAACTCTAACTTCATAAATGTGTTCTGTTGGAGGAAGTGGACCAAAATATATACTTGCATTGTGATCCATCATTTGGTCATTTGAATTTATGATTTGTTTGATTTCACTGTTATTTTGTTGTGTTACTGAATAATTTTCTTCTAAAGAAGTAGTGGTTGATGGTATATCAAAAACACCTCAATGGGTAAAAATTCTTCCCATTACTTCTGTTGCTGTTTTATCAACTAAAACAACAGCATAAGATTTAGCATTCTCTACTTTGTTTCAACTTAAAGGTAAACTTTTACCATATGAAGTTGTTGAATAAGAGTTTGGATCCTGTTTTGCTGCATATTCTTCGTTTAAAAAACCATTTGTAATCCCTGAACTTGTGACAGCAATTTTCCCCATTGCACTTTCTTGAATTCCAGTAGTTGAACCTGGTTCTTTATTTATATTTCCTCCGTTTGTATTTCCAGGATTTGTTGGTTCTTTTTCAGTTGTGTTACCTTCTTTTTCAATTTTTGTTTGTGAACAAGCTACAAAAGCAGCATAAGAAAAAGGTAACAACATCGCTGATGAAAATAATATTGTTTTTTTATTTTTTTTATTCATTTTGCCTCATTATTGTTAATTTATTTTTATAAATTATATTATTTTTACATCAAAAAATAAAAATAAAATTCTTTTTAAATTAAAAATTACTGAACTTGTATTTGACTTTTTGACTATTTCTAGTGCTTGATAAAGTGTTTTCTTAATATTTTAGAACTTATAACTAAAAGTGGTAAGGAAACAAAAAATAAAACATAAGAAAGCAGATTTAAACCAAAAGATAAAAGAAAATAAAGTATTTCTAATTCTTTTATAGGTTTTAAATACTCTTTAAAATATATATAACCACTAATCGAGTGCGATAATAAAATTAATATTGTTATTGCACAGCTAAACAAAATTAATTTTAAATTTTTTATTTTTTTAAACATCCCTATTAAAGCAATTAAAATTAAAGGTAAAAAATAATCTAAAAAATAAACTCCTATTTTATCTTGTATATTTTCAACATAAAAAATTCCCGATATAAAAAAAGCACTAAAAATAGGTGAAATAATAACAAGATAAATAATAACAGGAATAATAGTTATTAAAACTCCAAAAGTAATTGAACTTATTAAAATAACTATTTCATGAATTTTTGCTATATTTCCCAATCCATTTGGTAAATCTGGAATAATTTTTTCAATAAATTTAGAAATAACAATTAAAGCCAAAACAAATGCAGAAAAAATGATTTCTTTTGTTCTAGACATCTTTCCTTTCTGATGCAAGAAAATAGCAACTCCTTACGCCGGCATTAACCGAATCAAGTTAAAAGGGTATAATCTCAGCTAAAAAGCACCCCTGTGCATCATAAAAATTATACTATTTTTTGTAAAAAACGACAATTAAAAAGGAAAAATAGGCAAAAATGCTTGCTATATCAACTTTTTTTTTTTTTTGTAAATACCTTTTATAATTGAATTATGAAAGAAGTTACATTTTATATTGATTTAAGTGAAAATACACCATATTTTCAACAAAAAATTACAAATAAATCTAAAAAGGTAGAAAAGGATAAAAAAGTAATAGACAATTTAATGTATATACTAGAAGAATATTTAAAACCAGAAATTTTTGAAAAATTTTTTTCAAATCAGGAAGAAGAATCTGAATTTATTCCTGGTTTTTTATATAAAGAAAGAAGGGTAAGAAAAGACTTTTATATTTTTAAAGAAATATTAGAAAAAAGTTCTAGTTATCAAATAATAAATAATGATCTTGGTTATAAAGGTTTAAGTAATAATAATGAAATTTATACACAATCCTTGAATTTTCTTTTTAATTTTTCTACAGAAGAAATCGAAGAATATTTTAAATATCCAAATTTAAATAAAATTTCTATTACTACTCACTTCTCATCAAAAGAAAATTATTTTAAAATTTTAAGACTTGATTTTTTAGATATTCCTGAAAATGAAAATAGTTTTCAAAAAGAAACAAATCCAGAAATTAAAATAATTTTTGAAAAACCAATTAACAATTCACCTTATTTATCAAATTATAGAAATAATGAATTTTTATTTCTATTAGGAGAAACTTTAACAGAACAAAAAAATCAATTATTTTTAGGTGCTAGAAATAATAAATTAATAAATTTTTTAAAAATAGAAAAATTTTTAAATTTTTTTATTGAAAAATCTGATGATAAAGACAAAGAATTTACTTCTATTCTATTGGAAGAAAATAAAGACTTTTTTCTTTATATAGAAGATAAAAATAATAATTTAGAAAAGGAGATTCGAAACAATAAAGAAATTTTAATTAGAGATATTAATGATACTGATGAAAAAATAAAATTATCTTTTAATTCAAATTCTTTTATATCTATAAAAGAAAAATGAATTGAACAACTTGTATTAAAATCAGAACAAAAAAGAAATAAATTAATTTCTTTAGAAGAAAGATTAAAAGAAAAAAATGAACAAATAAGTAATTTTGATCAGGAAAAAAGAAATTTACAAAAACTATTATTTGATAAAAAACAAGAAGTTGAAATTGAATTTGATTATAAAATAAAAAATGAATTATCAAATGAAAATGACATTCAAAGCAAGATTTCAAACTTAGAAAAAGAACTGACTCAAAGAAGAGAAGAAATTAAAAAACAATTTAAGACTTTAGACAAAAAATATAATAGTAGTCAAAATCCTGAAATACAAACAATTGAAGAACAATTAAAACAACTAAAAGAAAAATTGTCTAATTCTTGTCAAATTAGAAAAAATCTAGAACTTCAAAAAATTCTATTATCAAATGAATTAGACGAAATACAAAAAGAAATTTCTTCACAAATAAGTTTAATTGAGTTGTCAGAAAAAGAAAGAACACAACTTTTTAGTGAACAAGAAAAAATAAAAAATGAAATAAATTTATATTCAAAAAATAAGAATTTTTTAGAAAAAGAAGACTTGAAATTTTATAAATTAAAACTTAATATAAAAAATGATGAGCAAAATTCATTACAAAGACTTAAAGATTTTATTAATGATGAAGTTAAAAATGAAAAAGATTTTATAAATAAAAGTATAGAAACTAATTTTCTACATTCTGAAATTACATCTGCTTTTTTTGATTTTGGACTCCTCTTTAAATACAAAAGATATTACAACTCTCTTAGAAATTTAAAAAGAGGAATTGTTAAAAATCCATATATTCCAATAGCTATTTACAATCCTGAATTTATAAAATCAAAAAATGACTGAGAAACATATCAAATAAAAACCAAAATTTCATTAAATATCAAACAACAAGAAATTATCAAAAAAGCAATGTTTTCTCCTGCTATTTCTTATTTACAAGGACCACCAGGAACCGGGAAAACACAAACAATTTGTGCTTTAATTGATGAAATAATAACAGAAGAAAAGGGAAATGTTCTTATAAGTTCTTCCACTCACGAAGCTATAGAAAATGTTTTTGATAGATTATTTGAATTGAAAAAAGATAATCCAAACTTTCTATTTTTAAAGAAAATAACAAAAAATAGAAAAAATAATATTTTTTCAGAAGAAAGATTTTTTCAAAATTGATTTTCTTCCTTAAAATCAAATTTCAAAGGAAAAATTTTAGATGATTATAATAAATTGGAAATTTTCAATAACAAGGAATTAAAAGATTTTTTAGAAAATATAGAAAAAGGAGGGAGAATTAATTATTTTGATATTTATTTAGCAACGTTATTTGCTAAAGAAAATAATTTCAGTAAATCTTCATTAAATTTAATAAAACAGAATTCTAAAATAGATTTTCCCGAACAAACAAAATACAATGGTGAAATTGATATAGAATTTTTAGAAATGTATTTAAAAAGGTTTTCAAGTGAAATAAATAAACAAAATGAAATTTTTATCAAATTCACAAAGTTAATTATTAATCATTTTAAAGAACAAAATGTATTTATGTCTTATGAGATATTAAAAAATAAAATAAATAAACCTAATAAAGTGGGACAATTTATTGGGACACATTTTACCAGTGATATCACTGGTAAAAT